>CAMGRE010000006.1 GCA_946061355.1 uncultured bacterium
CGCGACCGTGCTTAACCACTATGCCCAGACCGATCTGCTTCCGTCGCCGATTAAGAAGAAATATTCCAAGGAGCATGTCCTGCTCCTGATCTTTATTTATTATTATAAGAATGTGCTGTCCATCACGGACATCCAGACGCTTTTGAAACCGATCACGGAGCAGTATTTCGGCAAGTCGGACGAGCCGAACCTGCAGATGATCTATGATGAGGTGTTCAAACTGCAGGACGAGCAGGTGGAGCGCCTGAAAGCAGACGTGATGGAGAAATATAAACTGTCGGAGCAGACCTTCACACAGTCGGGAGAGCAGATGACGGAGAGTGAAAAAGAATTCTTACAGAAGTTTTCTTTTATCTGTCTGCTCAGTTTTGATGTCTATGTGAAGAAGCTGCTGATCGAGAAAGTCATTGATACTTTGACGCCGTCAGGAAATACCGATGCAAAGGAGAAAAAATAAGAACGGGAATGCAGGATAAACAGGTTACGGGCAGTGTGCCTGACAGGAAAGAGCAACAGAACGGCGGAACAAACCGGGAAGACAGACAGGAACAGCAAAACAGCGTGACAGGACAGGAAAAAGTGGTAAAAAGTAACAGAGCATTGGTGATCGCAGGCATTTGCTCTGTTTCTTTTATGTTGCTCATCACTATCGGGAGTATGTTCTTTTTCCGAATGCAGATGGATAAAGCTTCCCGGTTGATGGAAGGGACATCTTACGAATCCTATGAGTCTTACTATGCGATGATCTCATCAAACCATGAATCCGCTCTGTGGAAATCTATTTATCAGGGAGCGGTGGAAGCTGCGGCGGAGAGCGGCGCCTATGTCGAGATGCTCGGCAGTAATCTGAGTACCGACTATTCCAGACAGGATCTGATGCGCATCGCGATCGCGTCCGGAGTGGACGGGATCATTCTGGAGGCGGACGAATCGGGAGACTATACAGGACTGATCAATGAGGCGGATGCGGCAGGGATTCCCGTAGTCACCGTGATGGGTGATGATACCACGAGCAATCGAAAGAGCTTTGTCGGCGTCAATAACTATAATCTGGGCAGAGAGTACGGTAGGCAGGTGCTTCTCGCAGGAGAAGATGTGCAGGAGGTCCTTGTCCTGATGAATACCAGTATGCCGGATACCAGCCAGAACATCATTTTTTCCGGAATTCAGGAGACGTTAGTTGAGGCGGGCAGGGAGGATATCCAGATTCGCGCAACGGCGATTGAGGGCGATAATACGTTTGCAGTGGAAGAGTCCGTCAGGGATATTTTTCTGGAGCAGTCAATGGATGTGCTCATCTGTCTGGATGAGCTGAGCACGACGTGCGCGTATCAGGCTGTCGTTGATTTCAACCGGGTAGGCCAGATCGATATTATCGGATATTATGATTCGGAGGCGATTTTGCGCGGAATCGAGAGAAACGTCATCCATTCCACCATTGCGCTTGATACCAGAGAGTTGGGAGAATACAGCATCGAAGCGTTGGAAGAGTATCGCGAGACCGGTCACGTCAGCGATTATTTCGGTGTGGACACCGATCTGATCACGATAGAGAATGTGCGTGATTATCTGGAGGATGGAGGGGAGCAGGAATGATCAAACGGATTCAGAATTCATCCATCCGCACACGTATGGTGCTGCTTTTTTTTACGACTACATTACTCATTCTGATCATCAATATCTTTATGTATATCAATGTGAACGGTATGGTCAATCAGCTCGATGAGGTATATCTGAGCAATATCAGCCTGAACCGGCTGGCAGATACACTGACCGGCATACAGACCAGTATGACGGATTATCTCAACACCCGTTCCAGCGATGCGATTGAGGAGTACTATCGGCAGACACAGAATTATACGGAACTGATCTCAAAGTTGAATGATCAGACGATGAACAATGAGCTGAAGATGATGGAAAAGAAGGTTCGTCATATGTCGGAGAATTATCTGGAACTGACGGATCAGACGATCGATGCCAAGCGTGGCGGCAATGTGGAGAAATATAAGGTTCGCTATGAGGGCGCTTCCGAACTGTACGGGTATATCAGGACGTATATTTACAGTCTGAACAACGAACAGTTCCGGAGTAATGCGAACAGCTATCAGCTGCTCTCCGTATCCCTTCATTATATAGAACTTGTGAACTGTATCGTGTTGGTGCTGGTGGGAATCTGCAATGTCGTGCTGACAATGATCCTTGTCAGTACGATGACAAAGCCGCTTCAGAAGTTGGCGGGCACGGCGGATCAGGTCGCTCAGGGTAATCTGGATGTGGAACTTCTCCCGGTCGTGTCGGGGGATGAGATCGGCGTCGTGAGTAAGGCGTTTAATCAGATGATTGTCAGCATCAGACAGTACATCCGCAGGCTCACGGAGAGTATGGAGAAGGAGCGCGCCATGAAGGAGCGGGAGCTGATGATGGAGACGCATCTGAAGGATGCCCAGATCAAATATCTTCAGGCGCAGATCAATCCCCATTTTCTGTTCAATACGCTGAATGCGGGGGCGCAGCTTGCCATGATGGAGGGCGCGGAGCGCACTTACCGGTATGTGCAGAAGGTGGCGGACTTTTTCCGCTATAATGTCAAGAAAAATAACGATACGGTCACACTCAGAGAGGAGATCGCACTCGTTGATACCTATATCTATATTCTGAATGTGCGGTTCGCCGGGGATATCCATTTTTGCAAGAAGATTGATGAGAGTTTGCTCGGGCTGCAGGTGCCCAGCATGATCCTGCAGCCGATTGTGGAGAACAGCGTGAATTACGGGATCCGGAACATCGACTGGGAAGGTGAGATTGTTCTGTCCGTCTACCGGGAGGACGATTTTGCGTGTGTCAGCGTGAAGGATAACGGCATCGGGATCTCGCAGGAGAAGATTGACAAGATCATGTCAAGCGAGCTGCGTGCGGCGGATCTGTCCAAAGATTCCAACGGGATCGGTCTGGACAACGTGATCGGGCGGCTCAGGCTGTTCTTAGATGAAAAGGATGTCATATCCATCCTCAGTGACGGAGAGAACCAGGGCACGGAAGTGATCATATACATTCCGATGACGGAAGGGGAATACGAAGATGTATAAAATTATGCTTGCGGATGATGAGGGGATCGTGATCGATTCTCTGAAATTTATCATAGAGAAGGAATTCGGTGATGAGTGCCTGATTGAATCTGCCAAGACGGGACGGAGCGTCATTGAGCTGGCGGAACGTTTCCGGCCGGATATCGCCTTTATGGATATCCAGATGCCCGGGATCAACGGGATCGAGGCGATGAAGGAGATCCGTGAGGTGAACCGCCGCACGGTATTTATCATCATGTCGGCATACGATAAGTTTGATTATGCGAGAGAGGCGATCAATCTTGGGGTTCTGGAATACCTGAACAAGCCGGTTGACAGAGAGAAGATCATACAGGTGCTGCGCCGGGCGATGGAGATCATCGACAAGGAGCGCGAGAAGAGGAGCCAGGAGCTGATTGTCAGGGAAAAGATGGAGACAGTGGTTCCCATCATTGAGAATGGCCTGATCCAGAGTCTTTTGTTCCGGGAGTATTTTGAGGATGACATTGACAATTTCAAAAATCTGCTGGGGATCACGGAGAAATACGGCTACATGGCGGTACTCGTATTCGGTGAGGAGCAGCAGGGGAATCATATGACCAATGCGGTGGGGGCGAGCATACGGGTGCAGAATTCTTATAAGGAGATCCGGGAGATCACCAGAGGGTATCTTCCCTGCATCATGGGTTCTGTGATGGCAAATAAGATCGCTATGCTGATCCCGTGCAAAGAGTCCAAAATGGATTACAATGAAAGAATTGCGATCATTGAGAAGGCCAGAGAACTGGCGCGTAAGCTGAAAGCGAGGTTTGAGGTGAGCTTCCGGGTCGGGATCGGTTCGGTGAAGCCGCAGAATCAATCGATCGAATCCTATAACGAAGCGCTCAATGCGCTGATCTACACGAACGGTAAGGTGGCGCATGTCGATGATATGCCGATTGGGTGTGAGTATGAGGAAAATTATCCGGTGGATTCCGAAAAGGTACTGTTTGAACTGACGGAGAAAGGCAATGTAAACGGTGCCGTGGCGGAGGCAAATCACTATTTTGACTGGATGGAGGAGAATTACAGCCAGTTTCCTATGGAGATCAAACTGAAGTGTCTGGAGTTTGTGCTCTGGGCAGAACATATCGCCTATGAGAGCGGCGGTATGACCTACCGCTTCCGGGACAGACAGGATTATCTGCCGACACTGATGGCGCTTGAGGGGATGGACAGCATCCGGGCATGGTTTGTGGACAAGATCGCCAATGCCAGCCGCAACATTTCCGTCAAAAAGGAAGAACAGTCGGTCAGCGTGGTGGACCGGGCAAAACAATACATACAGAAGAATTATGCGAAAGATATTTCGCTGGATGATGTATCCAGGGAGGTACAGATCAGTCCCTATTATTTCAGCAAGCTGTTCAAGGAAGAAACAGGAGAAAATTTTGTGGAATATGTGACGCAGATCCGCATGACGCAGGCAAAGGAACTGCTTGATACCACGGATCTGTCCATGAAGGAGATCTGCGGCCGTGTCGGATATTCGGATCCCAATTATTTCAGCCGCACGTTTAAGAAAAACACGGGTGTGACGCCGACAGAGTATAAGGAGGGGAGATTGGGTGAATAAGTATGTAAAACGAACGGTGATCGGCATCGCCCTGTTCACGCTGGGCTTCTGTGTGCTGTCCGGCTGCGGCAGGACACAGGAAGCGGATGATAAGCAGCAGGACGGTCAGGAGAGCAAAGTCCAGATCGGCATGAGTTTTGACTCATTCGTGATCGAAAGATGGCAGCGGGATCGTGACGTGTTCGTGTCCACGGCAAAGGAACTGGGCGCGGAGGTCAATGTCCAGAATGCCAACGGGGATATAGAGGAGCAGATTTCCCAGATCGAGTATTTCATCCAGAAAAAGATGGATGTTATCGTTGTGGTGTGCATCGATTCCGAGGCGCTCACCGATGTGGTGAATAAGGCAAAAAATGCCGGGATCAAGGTGATCGCATACGACCGGCTGATCAAGAATGCCGGCGTGGATCTCTATATCTCCTTTGATAATGAAGCGGTGGGCACACAGATGGGTGAGGCGATCGTGAAGAGCGGCGGGGAAGTACATAACGTTCTGATGATCGGAGGTCCTCTGGCAGATAACAATGTGTCCATGGTGGAGAAAGGCTTTAAGGATGTGATGAAGAAAAATCACGTCAATATTATAGACAGCATGCACTGCGATGGCTGGAAGCCGGAGCTTGGCGCTTCTTATATCTATGAGAATGTGGACAAGGTCAATCAGGCGGATGTGATCATGTGCGGCAATGATGACATCGCTACCTATGTGACAAGGGTGCTTGCGGAGAAACGTCTGGCGGGCAAGATTGGTCTGGTCGGACAGGATGCGGATCTGGCGGCATGCCAACGCATTGTGGAGGGCACGCAGATCATGACGGTTTACAAGCCGGTGGAGAAGCTGGCACAGAAGGCGGCGGAATTTGCCATGGCGCTGGCAAACGGCGAGGAGATCGAGGCGGATCATCAGATCTATGACGGGCGACAGGAGATCCCTTATGTGGCGCTTGAGCCGATCAGTGTGGACAAGAGCAATATGGATCGGGTGATCATCGGCAGCGGATTCCATCTGAAGGAGGATGTCTATCTGAATGTGAGGGATCAGGAGACGGAAGAAGACGGAGAGCAGGGCGCAGAGGAAGAGCAGCCCGTAGAAGAACAACAGGAATGAGGACAATTTTGCGGAGTGCAGGCATTTGAAGGCAAAAAAATGCTAGCACTCCGTTTTTGTGCTATCCGGCAAACCCAAAAATTTGAAGAAATTGACAAATGATTCTAGGTTGATCTGTGTTATATTTTACTCGTAGCAAAAAGGACTGCAAAGACAGTCCGAAAATTTCAAAATTTGAAAAGGGAGGAAAATTTCAAATGAAGAAAAAAGTAATTAGCGCGCTTTTAAGCGTAGCAATGGTTGCAACCCTCTTGGTAGGATGTGGCAGCAAGCCTGCTGAAGAAGCAGCAGCACCTGCAGCAACAGAGGAAGCAGCTCCTGCAGCTGAGGCTGAGGCAGAGGCTCCCGCAGCAGAGTCCAACGGAACAAAAGTTGGTGTGGCAATGCCTACAAAGGATCTGCAGAGATGGAATCAGGACGGCGAGAACATGAAGAAATCTCTTGAGGCAGAGGGATATGAAGTAGATCTTCAGTACGCTTCCAACGACGTAGCTACACAGGTTTCCCAGATCGAGAACATGATCAACGGCGGATGCAACGTTCTGGTTGTTGCTTCTATCGACGGATCTTCTCTGGGTGATGTAATGGCTAAGGCAAAAGAAGCTGGTATCCCGGTTGTTGCTTATGACCGTCTGATCATGAACACAGACGCAGTTAGCTACTATGCTACATTCGATAACTACATGGTAGGTACAAAGCAGGGACAGTACATCGTAGACGCACTGGATCTTGAGAATGCTGAAGGACCTTTCAACATGGAGATCACAGCTGGTGCTCCCGATGACAACAACGCACTTTACTTCTATCAGGGCGCTATCGACGTACTTCAGAAGTACATCGACGCTGGCAAGATCGTAATCCCTTCAGGCCAGGTTGACTTCGCTACAGTTGCTACACAGTCCTGGGCTACAGAGAATGCACAGTCCAGAATGGAGAACATCCTTTCTTCCAACTATGCAGATGGCACAAACCTTGACATCGCTCTTTGCTCTAACGACTCCACAGCACTTGGTGTAGAGAACGCTCTTGCAGCTAACTACACAGGCGAGTACCCGATCGTTACAGGTCAGGACTGCGATATCGCAAACGTTAAGAACATGATCGACGGCAAACAGTCTATGTCTATCTTCAAGGATACACGTACTCTGGCTGCACAGGTTGTTAAGATGGTTGGCCAGATCCTTTCCGGCGAAGCTGTAGACGTTAACGATACAGAGACATATGACAACGGTGTAACCGTAGTTCCTTCTTACCTTTGCGAGCCTGTATTCGCTGATATCAACAACTACAAAGAGCTGCTGATTGATTCCGGATACTACACAGAGGATCAGTTAAAATAATATCTGACAAAATTTGATCAGATAACCATACAGGCGGGCTTCGACCCGCCTGTTTTTCAGAAAAAAGAGAGTATTTCGGTGCGGCAGGATAGGATGAAACTATGAGAGGAATTCGTATATAATCCTTCGCAGAATGAGACAGGAGGGATATATTTTGGCAAATGTATTGCTGGAAATGAAAAATATTACAAAAACCTTCCCCGGCGTAAAAGCGCTTGACAATGTAAATCTTCAGGTAGAGGAAGGTGAGATCCATGCTCTCGTCGGAGAGAATGGTGCAGGAAAATCCACTCTGATGAATGTTCTGAGTGGTATTTATGCTTACGGTACATATGAAGGCGACATCATCTACAATGGTGAGGTCTGCCAGTTTCATAAGATCAAAGATTCTGAGGAAAAGGGAATCGTAATCATTCATCAGGAACTTGCGCTGATTCCGTATATGACGATCGGCGAGAATATGTTCCTCGGCAATGAGAGAGGAAAGAGCGCTTCCATCGATTGGAACGAGACATATGGCGAGGCTGACAAATACCTGAAAATGGTAGGTCTCAAGGAATCCTCCCGTGTGCTTGTCAAGGAGATCGGAACAGGTAAGCAGCAGCTGGTTGAGATCGCAAAAGCACTCGCAAAGCATGCAAAACTGCTGATCCTCGATGAGCCTACTTCTTCCCTGAATGAGACAGATTCCAAAGCGCTTCTTGACCTGCTCTTAAAGTTCAAGAAGGAGAACGGACTGACTTCGATTATTATATCTCACAAACTGAATGAGGTTGCATATGTGGCAGACAAGATCACGGTAATCCGTGACGGTGCTACGATCGAGACGATCGACAACCGCGAGGGTGAGATTTCGGAAGATAGAATTATCAAGGGAATGGTTGGCCGTGAGATCACGGACCGTTTCCCCAAGAGATCCGGTGTGGAGATCGGTGAGATCAACATGGAAGTGAAGGACTGGACGGTATTTCATCCGCTGTATCCGGAGCGCAAGGTTGTGGACAATGTGTCCATGTATGTGCGCAAGGGCGAGGTGGTAGGTATCTCCGGTCTGATGGGCGCGGGCCGTACCGAGCTTGCCATGAGTATTTTCGGCAAATCCTACGGAACGGGAATTTCCGGCGAATTAAAGATCAAGGGTGAGAAGGTGGAACTCAAGACCATCAGAGAGGCCATCAAACATAAGTTGGCTTACGTGACAGAGGATCGTAAGGGCAACGGTCTGGTGCTGACGAATCCGATCAAGACAAACACGACACTGGCAAATCTCGACAGCATCAGCAAAAATATGATCATTGACAAGGATAAAGAATATCAGGTAGCGGAGGAGTACAGGGAGAAGCTTCGTACCAAGTGCCCTACCGTGGAACAGAATGTGGGCAACCTTTCCGGTGGTAACCAGCAGAAGGTGCTTCTGGCAAAATGGATGTTTGCCGATCCTGATATCCTGATCCTCGATGAGCCTACCAGAGGTATCGATGTAGGTGCAAAATATGAGATCTACTGTATCATCAATCAGCTCGTATCCGAAGGAAAATCCGTGATCATGATCTCCTCCGAACTTCCGGAGGTTCTCGGTATGAGTGACAGGATCTATGTCATGAACGAGGGACGTATGGTGGGTGAACTCTCCAAAGAGGAAGCAACTCAGGAGACGATCATGTCCTGCATCTTAAAATCAGGGAAAGGAGAATAGTCATGGAAAAGAATAAAACACTGGCATCATTGCAGAAGTATGCAATGATCATTGCCCTGATTATTGTTGTAGCATTTTTCTACTGGAAGACGGGAGGAAAAATCCTGCTTCCGCAGAATATCAATAACCTGATTTCACAGAACGCTTACGTGTTCATTCTGGCAACCGGTATGTTGCTTTGTATTCTGACCGGCGGTAACATCGATCTTTCCGTTGGCTCCGTAGTCTGCTTTGCAGGCGGTGTCGGCGCTTCCCTGATGGATAAGGGCGTAAACACCTGGGTTGCAGTGCTTGCCATGCTGGGGATCGGTCTGTTAGTCGGTATCTGGCACGGGTTCTGGATTGCTTATGTGAAGGTTCCGCCCTTCATCGCTACTCTGGCGGGTATGTACGCATTCCGTGGTCTGTCCAACGTTGTGCTGGGTGGTATGACGGTTTCCATCGATGATGAGACTTTCATCAATGTATTCGGCGGCGGCGCAAACTGCTATGTGCCGGATCTGATCGGAAACAGTGAGACATTTAATATGACCTGTATGGTGGCAGGTATCGTGGCGGTAGTGCTCTTCATTGGACTGCAGATGAAGTCAAGGATCAACAGCAAGCGCCGCGGTTATGAGACCGAGGCGTTCACGGGAGTGCTTGTGAAGATGATCATCATCTCCGCTGTGATCCTCTGGGCTGCATTTAAACTGTCAAACTATAAAGGAATCCCTACAGCGTTGATCTGGATCCTCTTAGTTCTTCTGATTTACGGCTATGTGACCACTAAGACCCGTATGGGACGTTATCTGTATGCGGTGGGCGGCAATGAGAAGGCGACCAGACTTTCCGGTATCAATACCAAATCCGTTTATTTCTTCGCCTATGTCAACATGGGTCTGCTGGCAGCGCTTGCCGGTATCCTTACGGTGGCGAGAGCAACATCCGCACAGCCTACATACGGTCAGGGGTACGAGATGGACGCCATCGGCGCATGCTTTATCGGCGGCGCTTCCGCTTACGGCGGAATCGGAACCGTGCCGGGCGTTGTGGTAGGTGCGATCCTGATGGGCGTTATCAACCAGGGTATGAGTATCATGGGTATGGACGCCAACTATCAGAAGGTGGTAAAAGGTCTGGTACTGCTGATCGCGGTTATCTTTGATGTGGTAACCAAGAAAGAGAAGAAATAAGGGAGGAGGATAATAAGATGAAAAATGCATTGAATGTAATCAGAAAAAACACGATGTTGATTATCCTGGTCCTGGTAGTTCTTTTCTTTACTGCTATGACCGGAGGAAGCATGCTTCAGCCGTCAAACTTTGATGCGCTGATCGCGCAGAATGCTTATGTATATGTGTTGGCAACCGGTATGTTAATGTGTATGCTGACCGGTGGTAACATTGATCTTTCCGTTGGTTCTTTCGTCTGCTTTATCGGTTCCGTAGGAGGAACCATGATGGTAATAGGCGGCATGAATGTGGGACTTTCCATGGCACTCATGCTCCTGATCGGTGTGGCTTACGGCTGTGTGCTCGGATATATCATTGCATACTTGAACATTCCCCCGTGGATTGCAACCCTGGCAGGTTATCTGGCACTGAGAGGCTGGGGTGTTGCGATTATGAAAGGTCTGACGATTTCTCCCATGCCGGACAGTTTTGTACAGATGTTTAACGGTCATTTGCCCAAGAGCTTCTGTCTGATCATCGGTGCAGTGGTATGTGTGCTGTTTGTGCTGATCACGGTCAAGGGAAGAACTGACAAGCTGAAAAAGGGCTACGAGACAGAGTCACTTGTGTCTATGATTGTGAAATGTGTGTTGGTGTGTGCGGTGACGATGCTGTTTGCCTTTAAGTTCCAGAATCACAACGGTATTCCTTTTACGCTGATCTGGGTGGCAGTGATCGTGCTGATCTATCACTTCATCACTTCAAAGACGACGATCGGACGTTATTTCTACACGATCGGTGGTAACAAAGAGGCGACCAGACTTTCCGGTATCGACACAAACAAGATCATGTTTACCGCATACCTGAATATGGCAATATTGACTGTAATTGCCGGTTGGCTGACCATGGCACGTCTGACCTCCGCAAATCCTACGGCAGGTGTCAACTACGAGTTGGATGCAATTTCCGCCTGTGTTGTGGGTGGTGTATCCGCATACGGCGGATCCGGTACCGTGTTCGGCATGGTAGTGGGCGCTACGCTGATCGGTGTCATCAACCTGGGTATGAGCCTGATGAGTATCGATCCAAACTGGCAGAAGGTGATCAAGGGCGTTGTTCTTCTTGCGGCGGTTGTATTTGAGATCCTCAACAACAAGGATATGACAAAAGACTGATTTTGGTTACAACTACTCTCATAGTAATCCGAAAGGGAGGCTGTGCTTATGTGCAGCCTCCCTTTCTGACGTTTGTCACAAATTTGAAATCAAAAAAATTACATTTGTCATCCCAAAGTGATTACAAAATACAGGTGTCAGAAAAAACCAGATACTATATGATGTGTATTGTAACAAATCAATTTTCCATTGGGAGGTAAAAGAGAATGAAAAAGAAATTGATGAGCGCAATCCTTTGCGTAGCTATGACAGCAGCAATGCTGGCAGGCTGTGGCAGCAAAGAGGCAGCAGCACCTGCGGCAGAGGCACCTGCAGCAGACACACAGGCAGCAGCGGAAGAGACCGCTGACAAGGCTGTGGCAGAAGCAGAGGCAGCAGTCGGAGAGAGACCTGAGGGTGGTTACAAATTCGGTTACACCTGTATGGACGGAACCAATCCTTTCTTCGTTATTCTGGAGAAAACAATGCGTGATAAGGTTGAGGCAAATGGTGATACACTGATTTCCTTTGACCCCGCAAACGATGTTACACGTCAGATCAGCGGTGTTGAGGATCTGATTTCACAGGGTATCGACGGTATGTTCATGAATCCGGCAGAGGCGGAAGGTATCCTTCCTGCACTTGACATGCTGAAGGAAGCAGGCATTCCGATTATCGGTTTCGATACAGAGGTTGCTGATATGAGCTATCTGATCTCCTATGCAGGATCCGACAACTACAATGCAGGTTATGTATGTGGCGAAGATCTCGTGAAGAAATGTCCGGACGGCGGCCCGATCATCGTTCTGGATTCCCCGACCATGAATTCCGTAGTAGACAGAACAAACGGATTCCTGGATGCAATCGACGGACACGGATTTGAAATCGTGGCACAGCAGGATGCAAAGGGTAACCTTGAGGTTTCCATGGGTATCGCAGAAGACCTTCTTCAGGCTCACGGTGATGTCGTAGCAATCTTCGGTGGTAACGATCCTACAGCACTCGGCGCTCTTGCAGCAGCAAACGCAGCAGGCCTTACAGACTGCAAGATCTACGGTGTAGACGGTTCTCCTGATATCAAGGCAGAGCTTGCTTCCGGTGATTCCCTGATCGAAGGTACAGGAGCACAGTCTCCGATCAGCATTGCTGAGACAGCAGCAGATCTGATGTATAAGTATCTGGCAGGCGAGAAGCTTGAGGACAGATATCCGGTAGAGACATTCCTGATCACAGCAGACAATGTTGCTGATTATGGCACAGACGGATGGCAGTAAGAAATCAATCCAGATGAACTAAAGGGGTATAGGCCATATAGATGCTTGCGTTTACGTGGTCTATACCTTTTCGGGTGTTTGGAATATATGACAAGGAAGGTGATAGGGATTGGCTGAATTACTGGAAATGAAAAAGATTACAAAACGCTTCCCGGGTGTACTTGCCTTAAATGATGTAAGCCTTACGTTAAAGGCCGGTGAGGTGCATGCGCTGCTTGGTGAGAACGGCGCAGGGAAATCCACACTGATCAAGGTTCTCGGCGGTATTTATATTGCTGAGGAAGGTGAAATCTATATTGAGGGGCAGAAGGTTACGATCGACGGTGTTAAGGCGGCTCAGGAGAACGGGATCGCCATCATTCATCAGGAACTGGTTCTGGTGCCTCATATGACGGTTGCGGAGAATATTTTCCTAGGGAGAGAGCCCATGTCCGGGCACTTTGTAAACAGTAAGAAGATGACAGAAGATGCACAGCAGCTTCTGGACGCTTATCATATGAATATCAAGGCAGATATGCTGGTAGGCAAGCTGACGATAGCGCAGCAGCAGATGGTGGAGATTGTGAAGGCAATCTCATTTAATTCGAAAATTCTTGTAATGGACGAACCTACATCCTCCATCTCTGACAAAGAGGTTGAGTTCCTGTTTGCCACGATGAGAAATCTGACGGCAAAGGGCGTCGGCATCATCTATATTTCCCACAAGATGAGCGAGTTGGAGCAGATCTGTGACAGAGTCACGGTCATGCGGGACGGCGAGTACGTCGGAACCAAGGTAGTGAAGGAAACCAACAAAGATGAGTTGATCGCCATGATGGTTGGCCGTGAACTTACAAATTATTATACAAGAGACTTTTTGGAGCCGGGAGAAGTTGTGTTGCAGTGCAGCCATATTTCAGACGGACATATGGCTAAGGATGCCAGCTTTGAGGTGCGTAAGGGTGAGATTGTCGGCTTTGCAGGTCTGGTGGGAGCCGGACGAAGCGAGGTTATGAAATGTATCTTCGGGCTGACGAAAGGGTACAAAGGAGAGATTTATATTGATGGCAAAAAGGTGGAGATCAAGTCTCCGATTGATGCCATGAAATACGGAATTGCACTTGTACCTGAGGACAGGAAGCAGGAAGCGCTCTACAAGATACAGAGTGTGCGGTATAATTCCACGATAGAGGTACTGGGAAGCTTTATCAAGGGCATTTTTGTAGATAATGCCAAGGAGGAGGAAATCACTCAGAGGTACATTGATATGTTATCTACCAAGACGCCTACCCAGGATCAGTTAGTGGGCAATCTTTCCGGCGGAAACCAGCAGAAAGTAGTTATAGGCAGATGGCTTGCCACCGATCCCAGGATCCTGATTCTGGATGAGCCTACCAGAGGTGTGGATGTCGGTGCAAAATCCGAGATTTATGCGATCATGAATGAATTGGTCAAAAAAGGAATGTCTATCATAATGATCTCTTCGGAACTTCCGGAGATCATTAACATGAGTGACAGAATCTATGTCATGAATGAGGGAAATATTACAGGATGCCTTGACAGACATGAAGTATCTCAGGAAAGCATTATGAAGCTTGCGGCAAACTGAGAAGGATAAGGAGGATATTTTTATGGCTCAGGGAAAAGAAAAAAAGAAACAGAATGCTGCAGCTTCGGGATTCGGAAAAGCAGCAAAGATATACTTTAAAGAAAATGCAGGTATTATTGTGGCTTTACTGGTTTTGTGCATATTCTTATCAGTAAATCCGTTGACCAGTTTTTCCTTTTTGACACAGAAAAATGTATTTAACGTGCTTCGCCAGATTTCAACGAACCTGTATCTGGCATGCGGTATGACCATGGTCATCATTCTCGGCGGTATCGACCTTTCCGTAGGTTCCATCATCGCACTCAGCGGCTGTCTTGCAGCGGGTTGTGTATCGAGATACAATCTGCCGATCGCGGTGGCCATTCTGGTCGGAATCCTGGTAGGCCTGGTAGTCGGCATGTTTAACGGCTGGGTGATTGCGAAGACGACGATCCCGCCCTTTATCGTAACGCTTGCGACGATGAATATCGCCAAAGGTCTTGCCTATGTGTATACCGGCGGTTCTCCGGTGCGTGTTGTGACGAAGGAATGGCAGTTTATCGGTGCAGGTTATATCGGTCCGGTGCCTACTCCTGTAGTGATTCTGGTATTGGTTCTGATCATCACGGCAATCATCATGAACAAGACCAAACTGGGACGTCATCTGTATGCGGTGGGTGGAAATGCCCAGGCGGCACAGTTCTCCGGTATCAGCGTAGCTAAGGTAAAATTCCTGGTACATACTTACTCCGGCATCATGGCAGGTCTTGCCGGCGTTGTGCTGGCTTCCCGTATGTATTCCGGGCAGCCTACGGCAGGTGACGGAGCAGAGATGGATGCCATCGCAGCAGTAGTGGTCGGCGGTACCAGTATGGCAGGTGGTTCCGGTAAGATCGGCGGTACCATCATCGGCGGCCTGATCATCGGTGTCCTGAACAACGGTCTGAATCTGATGAATGTCAATTCCTTCTGGCAGTATGTGGTAAAAGGATGTGTCATCCTGCTGGCAGTTTACGTTGACTATGTGAGAAATAAAAAGTCAAAGCTGTAAAGATGTGTTATAATAAATAATATGCCCGGTATCCTTTTGGTTAGGGATACCGGGTAATTTTTTCAGGAGGAGCCGCTATGCAGGATGAAATCAGGAAAAAAGCATATTGGATGGTTTTGCCGGTAGTTTTGCTGCTTGTTATCGGTTTTTTCCTGTGGGGACGGTTTCGGGGAGACGGGACGGATTGGGAAGAACGGAGCGGGAAACCGCGGAAATTCGGCGCCACTTATATGACAATGAATAATCCGTATTTCCAGGATCTGAATGCCAAGATCGAGGAGATCGTGGAGGCAAACGGGGATATCCTGATCTACAGGGATCCTTCTCAGAATCAGCAGAAGCAGAATGAGCAGATCATGGATATGCTGGAGGAAGGGATCACGGCGCTTTTCTTAAATCCGGTGGACTGGAAAGAGGTAAAGCCGGCTCTGATCGCCTGCAAGGAGGCGGGTGTCCCGATCTTTACCATTGATACCAACGTGTATGATGATGAATACGTGGCGTTCACGATCGTGTCGGACAATTACAATGCCGGTGTGCAGTGCGCCGAAGACATGATGCGCAAGCGCAAGAAGGCAAATATTTTGATTATTGACAGTCCCGGTACCAATTCCATCAATGACAGGGTGCAGGGATTTCTGGATACCATTGAGGGGAATGATAATTACAAAGTGATTATGAGAGAATGCGGACAGGGAGAGTTGGAGGTGTCGATGGATGTGATGAATCAGATCATTGCTTCCGGCGAGGATTTCAATGTGGTGCTGGGAGGCAATGATCCTACGGCGCTCGGCGTGCTGGCAGCGTTGCAGATGAATAATATGATGCAGAAGAAGATCATGATCTACGGCATTGATGGGTCTCCCGACGGGAAAGTAATGATCAAGGAGGGCTATATCGAGGGCAGCAGCGCGCAGCAGCCTATGGTGATCGCAACGACCGCCTGCGATATGGCGTATGATTATCTGGCAGGCAAGGAGGTCGATCCCTATGTGGTGGTGCCGGTTACCATGATCACCAGAAGCAATATCGATCAGTTTGATCTGGCCGGATGGCAGTAGACATGTGCGGAAGGAAAAAGAAATGCAGAGTATAAAGCTGCGCGATATCAGAGTCGCAATGATGATCGTCAATTTCATAGCGGTGTCTTTTGTTTCGCTGTTCATCTATCGGACGACGGAAAATATCTGTGAGGAGTTTCAGGCGAGAGAGTTTTTGAATACGGTCAGGGCCATTCCGGATAATCCGCTGTTTACTGTTTTTCTGGCGGTAGGACTGTATGCGCTGTTGCTGTTATCAATCCTGCTGCGGGAGAGGATCTGTGTCAATAATACGACAGTGGCCTATGGATCGCTTGTATTTGACTTTTTGATCAGTATCGGTATTGTATGGGCGTTGAATTTTAATTATAACGGCATCTTTTTTTTGGTGTTTACGGGAGTGATCTCTTATGCAAAAGGAGACAAAGGAAAATACCTGATGATCTGTCTGGCACTCGTCAGTTTCCTTCTGACGGACCGGGAACTGTTGTCCATCAATTACAAGCTGTATTCCATTTATGACTATATCAATTATTATGATGCGTCAGCACAGCAGTATCTGATCGGTATCTACAATGTACTTTCGTCGCTCAATATCATTCTGTTTATTGTGTATTGTATTTTCTTCATACAGAAGCAGAAGGGCACGATCGAGGAAGTCAACATGCTCTACGATGAGATCCGCAAGACCAACAATGATCTGCAGAATGCCAATAAACAGCTCGAGGAATATGCTAGGATCACGGAGCGTATGGGTGAGACCAAGGAGCGTAACCGTCTTGCCAGAGAGATCCATGATACGCTGGGACATACCCTGACAGGAATTTCGGTGGGCATTGATGCCTGTATCGCTACAGTGGAGCAGGATCCCTCAGAGACCAAGAAGCATCTTGAGATGATATCGGGTGTCGCAAGGAACGGTCTTGTGGATATCAGACGGTCGGTGAATGAACTGAAGCCCGATGCGTTGGAACGTCTCAGTCTGGAGGCTGCGATCACAAAGATGATCACGGATATGAAAGATATCACGGACATGCAGATCTTCTTTGACTGCAGGGTGTCACAGCTGAAATTCGATGAGGATGAGGAGAGCGCCATTTACCGGGTAATCCAGGAGAGTCTGACCAACGCTATGCGTCATGGCAGGGCCAGTCGTGTATGGATTACGGTAGAACAGGAGAATAACAATATTATGTTAACTATAAAAGATAATGGAATCGGATGTGCTTCGATCAAGCCGGGATTTGGTACCAGACATATCAGAGAGCGCATCCAGATGTTAAACGGAACGGTGGAGTTCAAGAGTGAAGATGGCTTTACCGTCAGTGTGAGAATTCCGATCAGATGGGGGGAAGAGTATGATTAAGGTGCTGATTGCAGACGATCAGGAGCTGATCCGCCAGAGCCTTCAGATCGTTTTGAATACAAAAGAGGACATGCGGGTTACCGGGATGGCGGCAGACGGACAGGAAGTCATTCAGTGTATCAGGAAGGAAGTCCCGGATGTGATCCTGATGGATATCCGTATGCCCAAGATGGATGGTGTGCAGTGTACCAAGATCATCAAGGAAAATTATCCGCAGGTGAAGATCATTATATTGACGACCTTTGATGATGACGAGTTTGTGTATAATGCGTTGAAGTTCGGCGCCAGCGGATATCTGTTAAAAGGTGTGTCCATGGATGAACTGGCGGAGGCGATCCGCACGGTACACAGCGGGCGGGCAATGATCAATCCGGACATTGCGACCAAAGTAGTGAAGCTTTTTTCCCAGATGGCGAAGGCGGATTATTCCATTCAGGTGGAGGAACAGAATCAGGCGGAACTGACGAAGACAGAGTGGAAGATTATCGAGCAGGTAAAATGCGGCGCTTCCAACCGGGAGGTGGCTGAGAAGCTGAGTCTATCCGAGGGGACGGTGCGCAATTATCTGAGTACGATCCTGAATAAGCTGGAACTGCGGGACAGGACGCAGCTTGCGATCTGGGCGGTGCAGAACGGAGTCGGGAACAGGAATCCGGAGTAGTACCACAAAAGCGGTCGTGCAGAGTGCATGACTGCAGAGGCGGAAAACGTAGGAATTGTGTATGAAGAAACTGACAGAGAACAAAAGAATATTGGCAGGGATAGTTCTCACTCTGGTGGTTCTGTGCACTGCGGGTGTGTTTGCATATAAGGACAGAAACGGGTTTGATCAGGTCCTTGAGGTTGGGATATTTGCCGGAAGCAACTGGGGTGTTGCCAATGCCAACAGCTATGTGATCATAGATAAGGCTGTGAAGAAATTTGAGGCGGAGCACCCCGGTGTGCGTGTGCATTATTACAGCGGTATCCGCAAGGAGGATTATTCGGAATGGTTTTCCAGACAGCTTCTGAGAGGAAAGGAGCCCGATGTGTTCATGGTGCTGGGAGAGGATTTTAACCAGTTCGCAGAGATCGGCATCATGAAGAATCTGGAGCCTTTGATGGATCAGGATCCCACGTTTGACCGGAATGCCTACTATAGCACTGCGTTCCGCGCAGGACAGTATGGCGGACATCAGTATGCCATGCCGTATGAGACGATGCCCACGCTGATGTTCGTAAACAAATCGCTGTTGAGCCGTGAGGGAATCGCGGTGCCGGACAATGACTGGACCTGGGATGATATGTATCAGATTTCCAGGTATGTGACGAAAGACAGAGACGGTGACGGGATCCTGGATCAGTTCGGCACCTATAATTACGGCTGGATGGAAGCAGTGTATGCAAACGGGGCAATGCTGTTTGATGAGAATGGGACGGAAGCATATTTTAATGATGAGAAAGTGATGGATGCGGTGCGTTATACCAGGCAGATTCTGGAGCTGAACGGAAACAAGAAGGTGACCAGAGATGATTTTGACGGCGGAAACGTTGCGTTCATGCCGCTGCCTTTTGCAGAGTACCGCACCTACAAGGCGTATCCTTACAAAATCAAGAAGTATACAAAGTTTCAGTGGGAATGCGTGACGCTGCCCGCAGGCAAAGATGGCGGCAACACCTCAGCAGTGAATACTTTGCTCATGGGGATCAGTGACAGCACCAAACAGGAGAAACTGGCGTGGGAATTTTTAAAACTTCTGACGTATGATGAGGATATCCAGACGGATATTTTCCGGTATTCTCAGGGAGTGCCCGTCTTAAAGAAGGTAACAGAGTCGGCTGAGGCGGAGGAGATCCTGCGTGAGGATATGGAAAAGAATGAAAAAGTGATCGACAACAAAGTCCTGGGGGAGGTCATCGAGAACGGTATGGTAACGCCGAAATTCCAGAAGTATAGCGGTGCCATCAACCTGGCTGATAATGAGATCAATCGTGTGATCGAGGATGGGGACAATCTGGAGAACTCTCTGCGCATCCTGCAGAGGCAGATGAGCCAGTATCTGAGGAGATGATGAGATTTCCGGCAGAGGCCGGCAAAGATGAAAACAATTTTGGATACATATTTTTCTCTTTTTTCTGAAAGACTAGCGATAAGCGATAAGCGGTCAGACGCGAGTCAGCAAATCTAAATTTAGAAGAAAGAGGAAAGCATATGAAACGGGAAATGAAGACGATGGACGGCAACCACGCGGCGGCGTACGTTGCCTATGCATACAGTGACGTGGCGGTGATCTATCCGATCACACCATCCTCTCCGATGGCAGAACTCACTGACCAGTGGGCGGCGAAAGGGGAGGTCAATCTGGCGGGAAAGAGAGTGGTCGTATCCGAGATGCAGTCGGAGGCGGGAGCGGCGGGAGCCGTGCACGGAGCGCTCCTCACAGGAGCCAGGACTACAACCTTCACGGCATCGCAGGGCCTACTCCTCATGATTCCCAACTTATACAAAATAGCGGGTGAGCAGCTTCCGGGCGTCTTTCATGTGGCGGCAAGAGCGGTAGCGTCTCACGCGCTTTCTATTTTTGGAGATCATTCGGATGTGTATGCCTGCAGGCAGACGGGAGTGGTGATGCTGTGCAGCAGCAGTGTACAGGAGGTCATGGATTTGGCACCGGTGGCACATGTGGGAGCGATGCAGGCGGGACTTCCGTTCCTGCACTTTTTTGACGGCTTTCGGACCTCGCATGAGATGCAGAAGATCGAGGTGTGGAACAAGGAGCAGCTGGCGGCTCTATGGGATGAGGATGCGTTTGAACGATTCCGCGAGAGGGCGCTTAGACCCGAGCAGGCAAAGTGTATGGGATCGGCGCAGAATCCGGATGTGTTCTTCCAGTACAGGGAGGCAGCAAACCCTGTCTATGACCGCGTTCCTGAGATCGTGGACACACTGTTTGGGAAGATCGAAGCGATGATTGGCAAGCGGTATGAACTGTTTGAATATTATGGGGATGAGAATGCCGAGCATGTGATCATTGCCATGGGTTCTGTGTGCGAGACGATCTGTGAGACGGTGGATGATGAGAATCAAAGCGGACATCACACCGGCCTGGTCAAGGTGAGGCTGTACCGGCCTTTCAGCCGGGAACATCTCCTGCGTGCGCTTCCGCATACCGTCAAACAGATCACCGTGCTGGACCGGACAAAGGAGCCCGGCAGCATCGGGGAGCCGCTGTTTCTGGATGTGGCGGCTGCGCTCAGGGATTCCGAATTTGAGGGCGTGCCGGTTTACTCCGGACGGTACGGACTCGGCTCCAAAGATACCGATCCGGCGCAGATCCATGCGGTTTTTCATAATCATAACAAAAAGCGGTTCACGATCGGCATCCGGGATGATGTGACACGCCTGTCATTAGATGTGGATGATGCGTTTCAACTTGAGAAACCGGGTCTCACGCAGTGCATGTTCTGGGGACTTGGCGGAGACGGCACGATCGGCGCGAACAAGAATTCCGTCAAGATCATCGGAGATCATACGGACAAGTATGCGCAGGCATATTTTTCCTATGATTCCAAGAAGTCACGGGGGCTTACCGTGTCGTACCTGCGATTCGGAGATACGCCGATCCGTTCCTGCTATCTGATTCGCCATGCTGATTTCGTCGCATGTCATAACGAAACGTATATGCACAAATACGATATGGTACAGTATCTGCGGGACGGCGGGACATTCCTGCTCAATACGTCGCGAACGGCGGAGGAGCTTAATGAGTGGCTCCCGGCGGCGGTCAAACGGTATCTGGCAGAGCATCATATCAGATTCTATATTATAGACGGAATCCGCATCGGCAAGGAGATCGGGTTAAACAGCAAGATCAATACGATCCTGCAGGCAGCCTTTTTCCGGCTGGCGGGAGTGATGGACTCAGATCGGGCAAAGCAGCTCATGAAGGAAGCAGTGGAGCGCTCCTATGGCAGAAAGGGAAGAAAGATCGTCGAGATGAATCAGAGCGCCATCGACAGAGGAATGGAGGATGTGACCGAAGTGGAGGTTCCGCGGGAATGGGGCACGATTGAGGTTTCGGCATGTGAGACGAAAGAACTGCTCGACGGGAAGGTGGTGGAGCGGTTCGCATCGCAGATCCGGTCGAAGGTGCTGCCTGACCGGGAGGCAGTAGAGCAGTTTGTGTCGCAGATCCAGTCGAAGGTGATGGAACAGCAGGGGGATGTCCTGCCGGTGTCGGTGTTTGCAGACCGCGCTGACGGAGCCGTGCCGTCCGGTACGGCTGCCCATGACAGGCGGAACGTGGCGGTGGAGTTACCGGTGTGGAAGCCGGAGAACTGCATTCAGTGTAACCGGTGCGCCTATGTTTGCCCTCATGCGGTGATCCGTCCGGCGGTGATGGATGCAGAGGAACTGTCAGCAGCGCCGGAAGGCATGGAGAGCATTGAGATGACAGGATTACCTGACCTTCAGGTGAGCATGATCATCTCGGATGTGGACTGCACGGGGTGCGGCTCCTGCGCTGCGGTGTGTCCCGGCAGAGGAGACGAAAGAAAAGCGATTGCGATGGTTCCCGCCCATGAGAAAGAGGAACATCAGGAATATTTTGACTACGGGAAGACGCTGCCGCCGAAGGAGGCTGTCGCGGAGAAGTTTGCGGCCGGTACGGTGAAGGGCAGTCAGTACAGACGGCCCTTGTTTGAGTTCTCCGGCGCCTGTGCCGGGTGCGGGGAGACGCCGTATGCGAAGCTGGTGACGCAGCTCTTTGGAGAACGCATGTATATCGCAAATGCGACAGGCTGCTCCTCTATCTGGGGCAATTCCTATCCATCTACGCCCTATACCGCGACCAAAGAGGGCAGAGGCCCTGCCTGGGCAAACTCTCTGTTTGAGGACGCAGCGGAATTTGGCTACGGCATGTATCTGGGGCGTCAGGTCAGGGGAGAGAAAGCAGCTATCTGGATCTTCGGCGGTGACGGCTGGGCATACGATATCGGCTTCGGCGGATTGGATCATGTCCTGGCATCCGGGGGTAACGTCAATGTGCTGGTGTTTGACACGGAGGTCTATTCCAACACGGGCGGACAGGCGTCCAAGGCCACGCCGATGGGCGTGTCGGCGCTGTTCGCGTCGGACGGCAATCATTCCCGCAAGAAAAATCTGGCGTCCATGATGATGAGCTACGGTCACGTATATGTGGCACAGATTGCCATGGGAGCCGATTTTAACCAGACATTAAAGGCGATCGCCGAGGCGGAAAGTTATCAGGGACCGTCGCTTATCATTGCCTATTCGCCCTGTATCCTCCACGGGATCAAGGCGGGAATGGGCAGCAGCCAGCATGAGCAGAAGAAAGCGGTGGATGCCGGACACTTTGCGTTGTTCCGCTATCACCCCTGTGATCCCGCAACGGGCAGGCAGAGGTTCACGCTGGACAGCAGGGAGCCGTCGATTGACTATGACGAATTTATGGAGGGCGAGATCAGATTTACCGGACTTGCCAAAACCCATCCGGAGGAGGCGGAGCGCCTTTTTGCGGCCGCAAAGGAACAGACGGCGCGCAGATTTAAGCGGCTTTGGGCCATCGAACGGTGGTTTGAACAAAATCAGATATGACCTGAGGGGAAAGATGTGGTATACTGTACGCGGGCAGAAAACCAGGCGCCGCAGAATGCGGCAATATGTGAGGAACCTATGGCAGACAAAAAAGGCATTCTGGCGGTGAGCTTCGGAACGAGCTATGAGCGCGCCAGAAAAGAAGCGATAGACGCGGTGGAAGAGCAGTGGCGGTCAGTTTTTCCCGACTGTGAACTGCGAAGAGCATTTACGAGTCCGAGGATTATAAGGAGGCTGGCGGCGCAGGGACTGTCAGTCCCCGATGTGACGCAGGCGCTTAAGCATATGAAGGCGGAAGGCTTTACCCATGTGTGGGTGCAGCCGACGCTCCTGATACCGGGAGAAGAGTATGACAGGCTGTGTGAGGCGGTGAAACCTTTTGCATGCGATTTTGCATTGCTTAAGGTCGGGGAGCCCCTGCTGTGTCAGGAAGAGGATTGTGACAATACTGTCAGAATTGTGATGAAGAAATACCCCGTGCGGTCAGGCGAGGCGTGCATCCTGATGGGGCACGGGACGGCCCATGACGCAGGTCACATTTACCAAAGAATCAGGAGAAAGATGGAGGAACAGAGCGAGGGCAGGTACAGTCTTGCGACGGTGGAGGGAGACCCCGGGATCGAGGAGGTCGCGGAGAAGCTGCCGGGTGATGTCCGCAAGGTTACGTTGGTGCCTTTTATGCTGGTGGCAGGCGATCACGCCATGAATGACATGGCGGGAGAGGAACCGGGGAGTTTCCGTTCTGTCCTGGAGGCAAAAGGGTATGAGGTGGAGTGCGTCATCCGGGGTATGGGCGCATATCCGGAGATCCGCGCGCTGTATGACGCCAAACTCAGGAAGAATCTGGGAGAGGAAACTATAGTGTGATATGTACTGCATCAGCATCAATTATAAAAAGGCTCCGCTTGAGGTCAGGAGCCGGTTCGCTTTTTCGCCGGAGGAGCAAAGACAGTTTCTGAGGAAAAAGCATGCGGACGATATGATCGCGGGCTGTGTGCTGTTGTCAACCTGCAACAGAGTTGAATATTATGTAAACTTCAAGGAAGAACGTTGCGCAGACTTTTTAGACAATTGTTATGTCAACCAGAGCGAAAAAAGGGAGACGGGAGATCTCTGGGAGCGGATGGAGCGTGATATCTGTGAGGAAAGGAATCTGGATATCGGGCTTTGCCGGAAATATATTAACTGCTATCATGGGGACAGGGCATTGAAGCATTTGCATCGTGTGGCAGCAGGCGTGGAATCCATGGTCCTGGGAGAGGATGAGATTCTGGGACAGGTGAAGGCTGCGTTTTCGCTTGCGATGGAGGAGGGCTGTACGGATTATCAGCTCAATACGATATTCAAGAGCGCGGTCACCGGGGCAAAAAGGATCAAGACGGACACGGAACTCTCCAGAACATCGGTGTCTGTGGCAACGCTGGCGGCGGGCAGGATCCTCGCATTTGAGAAGCAGCTGCGGCAGGAGTCCGGATGGGAGAACCGTCCTTTTCGGGTGATGATCATCGGGATCACCGGGAAGACGGGCAGCACCGTGATGAAAAATATCTGCAATCGGGAAAATCTTTTCGTCATAGGGACCAGCAGGCAGCATGGCAGTGACGGCACGGTGACGCAGATGGACGGTGCGCAGATGGTGCTCTATCGGGAACGGTATGATGTGATGGGACAGTGCGATGTGGTGGTCAGCGCCACGGGCAGTCCGCATTACACGGTGACGAAAGCAGAGTGGCAGCAGGCGGTGAAGAATTGCGGCAGAAAGGGCAGGACGCTTTTTCTCGATCTGTCCGTGCCGGCGGATATTGACAGCGGCGTAGAGGGAGATCAGACGACGCTGTATCAGATAGACTATTTTACGGAGCTTGCAAGGAGCAATAATGAGAAGAAACTGATCGAAAAGGAGCGGGCAGAGCTTATGGTCGAGGAGCAGCTTGATGAGGTGAAAAAGGATCTGCTCTTTCATGAGATCGTGCCGGAGATCCCGAAGTTAAAGGATCAGGCAGAAAAATACCGCTTTGAACAGATCCTTTACAGAGTCAGGCAGCAGGCGGATTACCCGGAAATGCAGGGATTTTTCAGGGCGCTCAAAAAGGCGCTGGAGGAAACGTGATGGCATATTTTCCCATGTTCATATCAATAGAAGATAAGCCTTGTCTGGTGGTTGGCGGAGGCAGAGTCGCGCTCCGCAAGGCCCGGGGACTGCTTGACTTCGGCGCAAAGGTCACGTTGGTGGCGGAAGTAGTTAGTTTACATAATTTGGAAAGCATTCGGATCTGCCTGCGCAGTTTCCGGGAAGAGGATCTGCAGGAGCAGGAATGGGCGTTGGTCGTAGCTGCGACTGATGACAGGCAGGTCAATTCCATGATCAGCGCATATTGTCATAAAGTCGGGATACCGGTGAATGTGGCGGGTT
>CAMGRE010000007.1 GCA_946061355.1 uncultured bacterium
TCACAGATTGGTTATTTGCTGCCATGGTTTATTTTCCTTCGGTGTACTCTTTGATTCCGCCCCATTTGGTATCCTTATCGGATATGGTCAGCTCCATCCCCTCCGGGATCGGCCACTCAACACCGATATCGGGATCGCTCCACAGCAGACCGCCCTCATCATTGGGATGATAGAAATCCGTACACTTATAAGCAAACTCCGCATGATCGGACAACACCAGAAAACCGTGTGCAAAATTCTTCGGAATAAAAAACTGCTTCTTATTCTCCGCGGACAGGCGCACGCCAAACCACTTGCCGTATGTCTTAGATCCCGGGCGCAGATCCACCGCCACATCAAAAACCTCGCCGCTCACAACGCGCACCAGCTTGTCCTGGGGATAATTGATCTGAAAATGAAGACCTCTGAGCACTCCCTTTTTGGAAGCGGACTGATTGTCCTGCACAAAGACCTGATCAATGCCTGCCTCCTTGAAATCATTGTAATTATAGGTCTCCATAAAATACCCGCGCTCGTCCCCGAACACCGCCGGTGTAATAATTTTCAGACCTTCAATCTCACACGTTTCAACCGTTATCTTTCCCATTTTCTTCTCTCCATTTCTATTCTTCCTCCGAAGCCGCCTGACTGTCAGGCGCACTCCAGTAGCTTACATTAAAATCCACTTTGCCGTCAATACCGTCTATGGAACCGCTGGAAGTATACTGCCAAAGCTGATACTTCCCTGCATATTCCGGCTGCTCACGGTATTCCGCCAGCCAGATGACATGCTGCGTATCAAGCTTTGCGGTGTCCAGACGCCCGTTCAGCCAGTTTCTCGAAGAATAAACACCGGCATAATATCCCGCGTTTTCGATCGTCTCACAAAATGCCTGACATACCGCCGTCCTGGTCGCCACATCCAGACTGTCCGCACGGCCATTGCCGCCGGCGCCCTCCGTGTCGATAAACACCGGATAATCGAGTGCTCCGCCGTTATTCAGACAAAGCACCATACTCGCTTCCTCCACAGCCTCCACCACGGAAGTTGCCTGCGTAAAGAAATACAGACCCACTTTGATGCCGGCTTTTTTCGCCCCTTCCAGATTCTTATAGAAATAAGGATCCTCAACAAGCGTGCCGGTCACGGAACCACGGTAGCCGCACCTGATGATCGCGAACTCAACGCCGGAAGCCCTGACCTTCTCCCAGTTGATCTCCTTGTTCCACTTGGACACATCAATGCCGAAAGAACGATTGTCGCGGGACTCCAGGATTTCCTCCTGTTCGGTCTTGTCCGCATCATCCTCGGCACTGTTTACGGAGCTGTCCTCCGCCTCCGCATTGATATCCGCCTCTGTTTTGATGAGGAGCGAGATATCCTCGATCGGCGTGTATTCCACCTGATTCTTCACGTGGATGGAAAGTGGCTCCGACGGGACCTTGTAGCCGTCAAGCTCGCTTAACGCCACCTGATACTCACCGGGTTTTAAATCCCCCACATAAAGGATCCCGTCCTGATCCAGATCTTTATATTCCTCGCCGTTCACCGTGATATACAGCGGTATTCCCGTCACCAGTTCCCCGAGATCATTGAGCACCTGCACCCGCAGATCCCGCTCCACCGATGTCGCTGCCAGTGTCAGTTTTTTTCCCTGTCCTGCCAGCAGCTTCTCATACCGGGTAGGCTCTTTATCAAAAAAAGTCTCATCCCGCATAAAAGCATACAGATCTGGTTCCTCCTCAAGAGACTCCTGCGCAGTCTGCTGCTTCACCGCCTGTCTTTTCTGGTTTTTGTAGGCTTCAATGGCAACAACCGTCCCGAGGATCATTGTGATCATGACAATCACCAGAAAGATGGTGAGCCTTTTCAGCTTAGAGTCCATTTGCAACCTCTACGAGATACTTTCCGTAATTCGTCTTCATCAATGGTTCCGCCAGCTTGAGCAGCTGCTCTCTGGTGATAAACCCGCGTTTATAAGCGATCTCTTCGATGCAGGAAATGTACAGTCCCTGCCTCTTCTGGAAAGCCGCCACAAAATCCGCAGCATCCAGCAGCGCATCATGATTTCCCGTATCCAGCCATGCGAAACCTCTGCCGAGCTGCTGCACATGGAGCGTCCCTCTGCGCAGGTACTCGTTGTTGATACTGGTGATCTCAATCTCGCCACGTGCGGAGGGCTTGACATTCCTCGCAATCTCCACCACATCATTATCGTAGAAATACAGACCGGGCACCGCATAATTGCTCTTGGGATGTTCCGGCTTCTCCTCGATCGACAGCGCCTTGCCGGTCTCATCAAACTCTACCACGCCATACTCTCTGGGATCTCTCACATAATATCCGAAGATCGTGGCTCCGTCCTTTCTGGCTGCCACCTCTCTGAGCACTCTGGAAAAACTCTGCCCGTAGAAAATATTATCCCCGAGCACCAGCGCAACGCTGTCCTTCCCGATAAAATCAGCGCCGATGATAAATGCATCCGCCAATCCCCTCGGATACTCCTGTACCGCATATTCCATACGAAGTCCAAGCTGCTCGCCTGTGCCAAACAGTTCCTCGAACACCGGGAGATCCCTGGGTGTCGATATGATCAGGATATCCCTGATCCCCGCCAGCATCAGTGTGGAAAGGGGATAGTAGATCATCGGCTTGTCATACACCGGCATGATCTGCTTGGAAATCGCTTTTGTCAATGGATACAGTCTTGTGCCGGAACCGCCCGCCAAGATAATTCCCTTCATGTAAATTCCTCCAAATCGTAAAAAATCGGTAAATAATCTCTGCAACAAAAAATGCAAGAAAGAAGGCTTATGATAAAATCAATAACCCTTCTTCTTACAACTTCTGTTCTATTTTGTCTGATACATTTCCTCGTAATACTTCTGATAGTCACCGCTTGTGACATTCTTCATCCAGTCCTCATGCTCAAAGAACCACTTGATCGTCAGTTTGATTCCTTCCTTGAACATGGTCTCCGGCTCCCAGCCGATCTCTGCCTTGATCTTGTCCGGCGCAATGGCGTATCTCCTGTCGTGACCTTTGCGATCCTCCACATAAGTGATCAGATCCTTTGAGACAAGCTTTTTCCTCGGATCACTGTCCGGAAGCATCTCCTGCAGTGTCTCGATGATAATATTGATAATCTCGATGTTCTGCTTCTCGTTGTGGCCGCCCACATTATAAGTCTCAAAGAGACGTCCCTTCTCCTGTACCATGTCGATCGCTTTCGCGTGATCCTCAACATACAGCCAGTCGCGGACATTCTTACCGTCACCGTACACGGGCAGCTTCTTTCCCTGCAGTGCATTGTTGATGATCAGCGGAATCAGCTTCTCCGGGAACTGGTACGGTCCGTAATTGTTGGAGCAGTTCGTAATGTTCGCCGGGAACTTATAGGTGTCCATATATGCCTTCACCAGCATGTCCGAGGACGCCTTGCTCGCAGAATACGGGCTGTGCGGCGCATACGGCGTTGTCTCATAGAAATAACCGCCATCCTCCTCAAGAGAACCATACACCTCATCGGTTGACACATGGAGGAACTTCTTGCCCTCCTTAAAAGTGCCGTCCGGCAGCTCCCATGCCGCTTTGGCACAGTTTAACATCACTGCGGTCCCCAGCACGTTCGTCTGCACGAACACCTCGGGATTCCGGATACTCCTGTCCACATGACTCTCTGCCGCGAAATGAACCACCCTGTCGATGTCATTCTCCGCAAACACCTTTGTGATCGCTTCCTTATCACAGATATCCGCCTTCACAAATGTATAATTCGGGCGGTTCTCAACCTCCTTGAGGTTCTCCAGATTGCCCGCATACGTAAGCGCATCCACATTGATGATGCGGATCTCATCCCCGTATTTCTTGAACATGTAATGAATATAATTGGAGCCGATAAAGCCTGCGCCCCCTGTAACCAGATACGTTCTCATTGTTTTTTTCCTTGTTTCCCTTCTTGCATTTTTATCTATTGTATCACATTCCTGTTTTATTTACCACAGAATTAGTACCCCAGATAACTGATGTTCATATCTACGTTTCCGCTGATGCCGCTGACCTTTCCCTTGGAGGTGTACTGCCACATATCGTGGCGTGTCGCCGTGTAAGTAGGCGCTGCCGCATACTGTGCGAGCCAGATCTTGTACCCGGTCAGGGATCCCGTGTTCATCTTGCTCTCAAACCATGTCTTGTTCGCGTAGATTCCCGCCGTGTAGCCGCCATTCTGAATCGTCTTGCAGAATGCGTTCACGACAGCCGTTCTGGTATTTTTGTCAATGCCGTCCGCTCTGCCGCCGCTTCCTTCCACGTCGATAAATACCGGATAGGACAGCTTATATCCCTTGATCAGATTGAGTACCATGGACGCTTCCTCAACGGCCTCCACCTCATTGATCGCCTGGGTAAAGAAATACACACCCACTTTGATGCCTGCCGCCTGTGCTCCCTGAATATTTGCCTTGAACTTGGGATCCTGGATCAGCGCACCTGTCGAAGAACCACGGTAACCACAGCGGATGATCGCATAATTGACGCCGGAATTCTTTACCGCCGTCCAGTCAATCGTTCCGTTCCACTTGGACACATCGATTCCCATGATACCCGAGCTGGAGTTCACGATCAATGCCCCATCCGAGCCGAAGGAATATTTTGCCCCCTGAATAACCTGATCGCCCGTCACGGGATTACCGTTCTTATCAAAGAAATACGTCTTTCCGTCAAGGTTCTGCCAGCCTGTGTACTTATACTTCACATTGGCAAGCTTCTTGTATAATTTGACATCCTTATAGTAATCGGCATAAACAGCCTCGACATATTCATCATTCTTATTCTTGACGTAGAGCTGATTGCCATCCTTGTCCTTTAACTTTGTGGTCGTGTCGCTCTTCGGATTCAGCTTTACCGTCACCTTACAGGAAGCCGTCGCCTCAGCTCCGGAACCATCTTTCACCTTCAGGGTGATGGTGGTCTCGCCCTCCTTCACGCCGGTGATCTTGCCCTTCTCGCCACTCGCATCCACCTTGGCGATCTTGTCGCTGCCGGAGGAATACGTGTAAGTCACCGTACCGCTCACATTCTCGACCGTTGCCGTCAGTTCCTTATCCGCTTCCGTAAAGACTGTGAGTGACTCCGCACTCAGCTTCACGGACAGTGCCGACGCTTTCTTGACGATCACCTTGCATGTCGCCGACTTGGAAGTATCCTCCTCAGAGGTCGCCTTAATCGTTGTCTCTCCCTCTGCGACCGCGGTGATCTTGCCGTTTTCGACTTTAGCAATCTTTTCGTTATCACTGCTCCACTTCACGTTTCCTTCGGAAACTGTTGCGGAGACAGTTGCCGTCTCACCAACCTTGAGTGACACCTCGGACTTGTCCAGACTGATCGTCACCGCCGCTTTGTTCACTGTGACGGTTGCCGTGCCCTTCTTGCTGCTGTCCTTGCTCGATGTCGCTGTGATCGTGACGCTGCCTGCTTTCTTCGCTGTCACCACACCAGAGCTGTCGACACTTGCAATCGAGGAATCACTGCTGCTCCAGGAGACGCTCTTATCACTGTCGGACAGGTTTTCACCCTTCACCTCAGCCTTCAATGTCAGCGTCTTGCCGATATCGATACTTCCGCCACCACTCACGCTGACACCGGTCACCTTGGGCGTCTTGGTCTCTTCTGCAGGCTTGTCATTGTCTCCGGTGTTACCGGTATTGCTGCCACCTGTATTGCCGGTGCCGCCGCCTTCTGTCTTACCGGCGTCGCCACCCTCTTCTGTCTTGGTGTTATCGTCTTTCTTGTCGTCTTCTGTCTTGGTGTTATCTCCGTTTGTGCCATCGTCTCCCGACTTATCCGTATCGTTGTCACCGTCCTGCGGCTCGGTTTCCTTTTCCATAATACGGAACAAACTTCTCGCTCTCGCAGAGGAGGCAGGATCAGGGACATCATCTCTGTCAATGCGTTCATACTCTGAACCGCTGGAACCGTCCGATCCGATCGGAGTCTTTGTGGATTCCACCCACTCAACCGTATCCTTCAGCGCAGGCGCCGTCTCTGCCTCCTGCACCGCGGTATCCTCTTTTGCCACATTGACCTGCGCCTCCGTCTTGATCTCGTCTGCTACATCGATCTGCTTGTATTCAATCTTATCCTTTACTTTGACAGAAACGGCTTCCGTGGAAAACTTATAGCCATCCATGCCATCCACTTCCACAATGGAGACCTGATACGTACCCGGCGTCAGATTGGTCTTGTAGATAATACCATCCTTGTCGTCATCCTGATATGTTGTGCTTTTGCCGTCCGGTCCCTTGACATCTGCCTTGAACGGAATGCCGGAAATCAGTTTCCCTCCGTTTTTGTTCATGAATTTGATCTTCAGATCCTTCTCAACGGAAGTCAGATTCAGCAGAATATAGTCCTCCTGCTTTTCACCCTCTTCCTCTGTTTCCTCCGTCTCTTCCGTCTCATCTATGACTTCGGCGTTGAGCGCCGCGACCTCCGCGTCCGTCACTGCGAGCAGTCCGCTCTCCCCGGCCACACTCAGTTCTCCAAGTTCCTGACCGAGCTGTGCAAAAGCCGCCACCTGATCTTCCACAGCGTTTGCAGACAGATAGACGCTTCCGGTAATGATGGCAAGCACCAGAACCAGAACGCCTGTGGAAATGATAATGCGGTCACCCGTACTCATATCCGCCGCACTCTCACACAGTCCCTTAAACATTGCCACCAGAGGGGATTCTTTCTTAGGTTTCCGCTTCTGCGCCGCCGGCTTTTTATCGACCGGTTTCCTGCGAACGGGCTCCTTCTCAGCCTCGACCACTTTCTTTGTGGCCGGCTTCCTCTTTGCAGTCTCTTTCTCCACCGCTTTCTCACTGTCAGCTTTTTTCCTGACAGTTTTTCTCTCGACCGGCTTCTTCTCTTCCGGTTTGCTCTTTTTTATTCTGTTTTCCGTTTTATCCTTAACCCTGTTAACAGGCTTTTCTTTCGTAGATTTGTCGACTTCCAGTTCATCCAGGAAGTCAAACTCATCATTGTCAAAATCTTTTCTCATTCCTGCTTCCTTTTTTATGTGTTATGTTAACTCACGCGCAGTTAATAATTCTGTAACATTGTACCATTAACCTAACAATACTTCAAGGAAAACCGGCAACTTCCACCATTTCCCATGCCGTATTGACTTTTTTTTGGAAAAGTGTCAAAATAAACCATATGATTCAGATAAATGAAAGAAGGGAGGATTATGTCACATGATGTACATGCATTATTGCAAACACTGCAACCGGATTCATATGCTGAACGGTCACAAGTTTGACTGCCCTAATTGCTGCGGTCCTCTCGTGGAACTCTCGATCAGTTATCTGGAATATGCCAACATGGACATGGATCAGCGTGCCGCTTTCAAGGATCGTTGCAATGATCAGGAACAGTTAAAACACTTGAGCACCACCTATCGTCTGTATAAATACAGTAAGTGGTACAAAGAGATGAACGGCAAAAACGGCAAAGACAACGACTCCGATTCTGACTCTCTATAAGTAAAACACCACGATTCCGGCGAGAATGCACAGCGTTCCCGCCACTTTTTTTGCGGATATCTTTTCCCCAAAGAATACTCTGCTCAGAAGCAGAACCATCACATAGCCCAGAGACTCGATCACCGGACCGTTCTTATAATCCATCCCCCGAAAAGCAAGTACCGTGAGAAACATGGAGAGAAAGAGCAGCGCATAACCCGTGATGACCCACGGATTTATGTACTCCCTGAGCACGGAAGGATATTTTTTTGTTGCACTCTTTTTTAACAGGATCTGGGAAAAAGAGGCAACGGTAACCGAAATCAGATAAATTCCAAAATATAAATTCATTGTTCTGCCTCCTCTCCTGCGGTATTCACGATCACCGTGCCCGCGATCACCAGCGCAATTCCCGCGAGATTCCTGACTGTCACACGATCATGAAAGATCACGACCGCCCACAGAAGCGACCACACAAGCACCATCGCCCTGTTTGCATAGGCGATCGACAATTCAAACCGTTTGATGATCTGCTGCCAGCAGATGGCATAGATTCCCAGGATCATGATTTCTCCGCCATAAAACAGCAGAAAGGGCAGCGAGAACAGTTCCTGCGCCGCCGCGAACTTCGCCATAATGCTGGATCCTGTATAAAGTATAATCACAAGTTGTAATATAATGATATCCCTGACTCTGATCTTCTTTTTCATAATTTTTTTCCTCTGTGATCCTAACGCACTTTGTAGATTTTGAAATCCTCTTTTTTTACAGAGGGTTCCGTAGATTCATACAGGAGCGTGAAGGTATCCGTTCCGACCTCTCCCTCAATATAATTTGTGACCGTTGAAGAGATAAAATATATCGGCTTTCCCTGACTGTCATACACATCCACCCACTCTTTGAAAGCAGCCGCTTCCATTCTGTCCGTCCAGTGTCCGTCCTTGGTCACATAAGTATACGACCGACCGGTCGGCGCATACACAAATGTCCCTTTCGCAAGATACGGATAGATTGAGGAGCATTCCGCCTGGGCATCGACCACATACACCGCATCCGGTTCCAGGTTCTGTCGGATATATTCCGCCGCCTCCCTGCCGTTCGAGAAAGGTCCGTCAAGATCCGCCCTCATGTCCGAGACCGTGTGAAGCAGCACCAGCACCGCAAACAGGCAGAACACAGCCTCTCCCGGATGATACTTGCCACGTCCCGCTCCCTGCGTGCGCATGATCCACATCCCCCAGATGATCACAAGTCCCATTGTCATAAAGCGCTGCAGGGAACAGCCGTACACCATGGCATAAAACCAGAGCTGATAGACCACCGTCCCGGCCGTAACCACCGCGACCGTATATTTCGCCGCGCTTCCCTTGCGGATCAGTAGCACAAGCAGAAAGAGAATCCCCATGACCAGAAATGCAAAACCGATCGCGGGCCAAAGTCCGCACAATTTCTCCACGGATTCTCCGTATTTCTCCAGCATCTTCTGAACCGTACGATAAGGGTCTGTCATCTTCACCTGCAGCCATCTCTCGTCACCCCCGTTCAACAGCTGCCGGAAAAGCAACACACCGCTCACAACGGGCAGGAGTGTGCAAAGCGCCCTCTTCACATAACCTGTATCGTCCCGATTTGCCATCCGGTCCGCCACCGTCTCCGCCAGATAACACAACATGATCAGAAGCGATGTCGCAAACATGATCGTATGGGTCTGCATCAGCAATGCCGTAACGACCATATACCGCACAGGCTTTTCTTTCCTGGTCGGAAACCAGTCGGCAAGCAGGAACAAAAACAAAGGGATCAGGCAATAACTTCCCGCGATCACGGCATAATAATACATGAGAAACGGACTGCACAGAAGCAGGGCTTTCACTCCATAGGAAAAGTCCGAACGGTACACAAGCAGAAACGCTGCCGCCATCACAGCCAGATAAGACAGGATATTGTGCATGAAATAAGGAATCCCAAGTTTCGCAAATGGGAACATGAGCAGATGCCACAGGCAGGGATTGCCCTCAAATACCATCTGCGCCGGCAGCTTCCACACAGCTGCATCCCGCGCCAGCAGCCAGACCTGGGCTTCATCGCACCACGGCTCATGCGCAAAAAGCAGCACCAGATTCAGAACTGCATATATTCCAAACAAAACCGCAAGCAGCAGCTTTTTGTTGTCCGCCTGCAATGATTTATAAGTTAACAATGGTGATCTCATCGCCTCTCCTTATGAATTCTAAAAGAATATATATCAATATAGCATACCTGCCTTTTTGTGGCAACAAAGGAACAAGCGTGTTATAATGGTCAAAACGAAGTATAACTGGAGGTACGCTTCATGCTTTCCTTAAAAAGTCCATCCGAATATCTGACTGATATTTGCCGGCGCGTGTCCGCAGAATCAAAGCTTGCTTTCCTGAGCGCTTTTATCTCCGGCTTTCTCTGTCATCTGTTTATCTTTACCAATTCCATGTATAATAATGATGACATCCGCCGGCTATATACAGATAATGACAGATCTGATCTCGGGCGATGGCTGTTATCGTATATTTCCGGTATCTCCTCGAATTTCAGTCTCCCGGTCGTCAACGGCATTCTGGGACTGCTATGGCTCAGCCTTGCCGCCATGGTTCTGGTATCTGTCTTTAAAATGAAAAACCGTCTGTTCATTTTCCTGGCAGGAGCACTCCTCGCGGTTTTTCCTTCCGTGGCTGCCATATATTCTTATATGTTTACGGCTGACCCTTACTTTTTTGCCTGTCTGCTCAGCGTTCTGGCAGTTTACTTTGTCACCGCAAATAAAAGGAAATACTCCTGGATTGCCGGAGCGGTATTGCTGTGCTGCAGCATGGGAATCTATCAGTCCTACCTTTCGTTCGCTCTGCTGCTGTTGGTATTTTATTATCTTCTGATGCTGCTGCAGCCCGAGAAATATGATGACCGGACGATCATTACCGCCATCCCGCGCTACCTCGCAATGCTTGTCTGCGGCGTTGGCGCTTACTATATCGGACTGCAGATCACGCTGAAGGTCAAGGGAATCTCGCTGAGCGAGTATCAGGGCATCGGCGAGAGCGCCATTCCGGGCATTGCGCAGATCCGGGATCGCATGCTGCATATTTTCAGGGATTTTTACGAATTTTTCAAGGCAGGACAGATTCTCGCCCTCAATGGCTGGATCCGGACCGCCGTGCTGTTATGTGTACTTCTCGGGGCAGTGTTTCTGATCATGCTTTACAAGAGGAACAGTGTCTACAAAAGTCCGCTGCGCACCTTTCTGATCGCACTCTGCATTGTGTGCATCCCCATATGCACTAATATTATTTATATGATCTCCGACGGCGTCACCTATCACATGCTGATGCGCCACTCCTGGTGTCTTCTGTTTATCGCCGTTCTGATCTTCTGTGAGAACGCCGTAACGCCGGCCCGAGCGGATGCCGCATCACCATCGCCGGCAAACATTACACCATCATCCCCGGCTGATACCGCGTCGCCATCCCCGGCAGACGCTGCATCGCCATCCCACACAAGTACAAACACCGGGAAACTGCTCGAATGGGGTGCAGCGCTTGCCGTTCTGGTCATCGTCTGGAACTTTGTTCTGCTGAACAATATTGCATATTTTAATATGAATTTCCGGTATGAAAAGACATATGCATTATGCTTGAAAATTGTGGACAGACTGGAACAGCAGGAGGATTATGATATTGACCGCCCGATCGCCTTTATCGGACGATACAGTAAGACCTACAAAATGGAAGCCTGCGAAGAGCTCCTCGAACCCATGGCCGGTATGAAGGATCCCCGCGTCTTTATGGGTACGAGCAGGGCGTATCTTCCTTTCATGCAGAACTGTCTCGGAGAGGATATCACCATCGCCGCTCCGGAACAGGAGGAAGCCATCAGGGCCTCGGAAGAATTCCAATCCATGCCGCGTTTCCCGCATGACGGCTCCATCCGTATCATCAATGACATTACCGTGGTTAAGCTGAATGACTAAAACCTGTTTTCAAGAGAATGCTATCAAAGGAGACTCACAACTATGGAAGACAACAAAAAAACCGTACACCACAACATAAAAAAGCACGAAGCAGAACCGTACGATTCCGGAAAATACGACGATGAGAAACCGGTCCGGGTAAGACGCCGGAAAAAGAAACACGCAGACCACTCCACCGGCAAAAGTTCCGTCCCCTCTAAGACTCTGCTGCTTCACGGTGGCTTTGTTGCGCTGATTTTGTTGATCGCCGTGATCGGCATCGTGCGGCTGGTGCAATGGAACAAAGGGCGGGAGTCCGATTATGATCCCAATGAGGTCAGTACGGAATTTGATACGGAAACGGAAGACTATCTGCTGCCTTTGGAATCAAAGACCGCTGAACTGCAAAAGGATGACGGTGTCAATACGATCCTGTTGTTGGGAAATGATCAGTTTGCGAGAGAACGGGGCGAAAACGGCATTGACGGGCAGATTGCGGCTCTGACCGGCGGCGCTGTGTACAATTGCAGTTTTGACAATACTTATCTGGGATTGAAGAATACGGTATACAGTGAAGATTATCCGACAGATGCGTTCAATCTGTACTGGATCGTGATGTGCATGACGATGAACGATTATACCCTTTTGGAAAACACCGTAAATCAATGGGGCCGCGATGACAATGCCCCCGCCACAATCGAGACGCTGAAAAATCTTGATCTGAGTACGGTTGACACGGTAGTCATCATGTATGACGCCAACGATTTCCTCAAGGGCCGTATTCTGGCAGGTCCGTACGATGAGACCACGGCAGTCACCTGCTGCGGATGTCTGCAGCAGTCCATCATGCTCTTAAAGCAGACGTTCCCGCAGATGCGTATCATTGTTTCCTCTCCATACTTTACTTATGCAGAGGATGAAGAAGGGAATCTACAGCCCGGCAGCCTTGTGAATTACGGTCAGGGAACCCTTCCGGACTACATGATCGCATACAAGAATATCGCCGTCAACAACGGTGTCTCTTTCATCGACAATTACTTTGGCTCCATCACGGAAGATAATTATTCCCAATACCTTCAGGAAGATCTCTTCAATCTGAACGATGCGGGACGCGCACTGATTGCAAAAAGGATCGCCGAATTTATCGGCTGAGCACACAGCCAGCTGCCGATACACACCGCTACTTTCCGTCACGCGATGACCGTCCGGGAAGGCGTAGACCCGTTCTCCAAATATTGACGGCAGCAACCGGCAGATAGCATACGGCGCAGACCGCTACGAGTACGAAAAAGTTGGTAAACTCCACACAGTGGAAAATCGCAAAGAACAAAACATACGCAGCCAGATTGATCAGAAGGATCTGCGTATGTTTTTTTTGCCAGAAATTGCCGTACACCCTGGCTGTAAAGTATGCGGAAACAAGCATGCCGGCGCCTGCCGTCACGAACGTGGCAAGTGCAGTTCCCGTCAGGGACAGCACGGATGTGAGCAGCGGGCAGAGTATGACTTCCAGAACCAGCATTCCCGCCGAAATCCATACAATGTTTTTTTTGCGGCTTGCCGCGGAAAGGATCATCGCAAATACCAACGTCATCCCCAGGAACGACGTTCCAAAGATCAGGAGTGAGAGCGCATTTCCCCCCGCCCTGTAGGACGGCTTATAAAACAAAGCAAGGATGTGACCTGCCGCTGCGGAAATGACTGTCACCGCAGGCAGGATCAACGCCAGAATGAGATCGAGCAGGCTGCCGATCTCCTCTCCCGCCTCCTTCATTTCCCCTGCCTCATAATGTCTCGTGATCAGGGGAAGTGCCACCGTATAAAATGCGGTCAGCAGATAATACGGGATCTTGGAAAAAGAAGCCACGCCCGTATAATATCCGACCAGCTTATTGTCACCTGACACACTCTTTAAGATCAATGTGTCAAGATTCATGATCACGGTAGAGACACAGAACAGAAGCAGATAATTCAGTGCCGTTTTGGCATATTCCTCCCATGAGATCTTCTCCCCGTTTCTTTGAAAAAGCGGTCTGATCTTCCATACACGATAAGATGAAATTGCGGAGATCAGCACTGCGGCAAACAAAAAGCCCATCTGTGTTCCCAGGATAGGATCTGCGAACAGGAACAATACGAAAGGGATTACACTGAGCTTCAGAATCGGATAAATGATACCTGTCCCCGCTTCTGCCTTGAACTCCTTATGCCCGTTCAAAATGCCTAACATCAGCGAATATAACCCGGTAAAGGGAAGCAGAAATGCAATATTCCTGATATACGGCACAAGCGCCGCATCTCCCAACGCTTTTCCGATCAGGGGCGCCCCAAAGTATGTCCCGCAGAAAAACAGAAGCACGATCCCCATCTGGAACGAAAGCCCTTTGCGGATCAGATCTCTCTCCTCATAGCTCTCCATGGAAACAGCCTTCGCCATCCCCTGTCTGACGCCATCAGTAAAAAAGATATACTCAAAATTCATGATCGTGATGATCGTTCCCACAATCCCGTATTCCGCCTCCGGCAGATACCTGCCGAGAAAGAAGTGCATCGCATAGCTGCCGATCACAAATGATATTTTGTTTAACAGATGTAATATGATTCCAAGATACATACAATCCCTTTCGTCCGATTATCCCCTGCGGAATATTGAATTTTCACCCTCTGTATTATAATATATACTATTATGGAAGGAGATAAGCATATCATGTCAAAGAAAAAAGTGCTCGTAACTGCATCCACTTTTCCGCGTTGGAAAGATGATACAGAACCACGGTTCATTTTAGACTATTGTATCGGTTTAAGCAAGTATTATGACATCACCGTACTTGTCCCTGCCGCTGTCGGCGCCGCCCCTGATGAGTATCTGGACGGTATTCATGTGATCCGTTATCACTATTTCCCGATCCATTCCTGGGAGACGCTCTGCTATCCCGGCGCCATCGTTCCCCGTATCAAGGAGAAGAAAGCGCGCGCGCTCCTCGTTCCGTTTTTGCTGCTGTCCCTGTTTTTCCATATCAGGAAATACGAAAAGGATGCCGATTTCATTCACGCACACTGGCTGATCCCGCAGGGCATCGTCCACGCTTTCTGTAAAAAGCCGTTCCTTGTGACAGGACACGGCGGCGATGTGGGCGAGCTGAACGGCTTCCCGTTTTGTTCTCTCAAGAAACGCTGTCTGAAGAAAGCGTTTGCGGTCACGACCGTGTCAAAGCACCTGCAGAATGTTCTGGCACAGAAATATGACTATACAAATACTTCCGTTATCACAATGGGGTGCAACACATCATACTTCACTCCCGACAACAGAGTGGAAAATTATTTCGGACAAAATTCCCAAAAAGTGGTTTTGTTCGTTGGAAGGCTGGCGGAGAAAAAAGGGATCCCCTATCTGATCCGTGCAATGCAATCGGTTGACGCACTGCTCATCATCGTCGGCGACGGACCGGAAAAGACGCGTTGTGAAGAACTAACCGCACAGCTTGATCTGTCCGACAGGATCCGGTTTCTCGGCCCCAAAACGCACAATGAGCTCCGCGCCATCTATGCTTCCGCCGATATTTTTGCTGCCCCCTCGATCACAACCAAAGGCGGCGACGTGGAAGGCATGCCTACCGTATTATTGGAAGCCATGGCGTCAGGGATTCCCGTCATTGCAAGCAACTCCGGCGGGATCCCCGACACCATAACCGATCGGGAAAACGGACTTCTCGTGGAAGAAAAAAATGTTTTCCAGATTTCCTCCTGCATAAATCTTTTGTTGGATTCTCCCGAATTATACGCAAAATTATCCAAAGCTTCGCTGCAGACAGCCGCTCTGTTTGATTACAGCGTAATCGCCAAGAAATATCACGATATAATGGAAAACAGCTGCCCCTAGACAGCTGTTTTTCTTTTTTGGTTATGACCGGCTGTCTGTTCCGCCGTTTTTTCTGGAAATTTCCTCATCTTTCCCCAAAATCTTTGTCCCGTCATACTCAAGCCGGCGCAGATGATACTGTACATCCTCCAGAATCTTCCTGTTGGAAGCAATCACATCCGCCTGCAGTCCGATGATAAATGTCATGAATCCCATGATCATCAGGGTGCATGCCAGGATCAGTGACTGCACATGGCCGGATCCACCCACAGTGAAATAAAAGATGAGATAACGAACCCCGATGCCGAGACCGATCAGGAACGGAACCGCTCCCACAAGGGTAAAACAAAGCAGCGGCTTATACATCATAAATGCCCGCAGGATCGTCAGCATGGAACGCTTCACATAGCTGAACATACTATGGAACAGTCTGGAGGAACGCAGTTCCGGGTTGGTGCGAACCGGCACGGAAGTGATTGCCATGCGGTTGCGTCCCGCCTGCACGATCGTCTCCAGCGTATAGGTATATTCATTGATGACATTCATATGCATGGCCGCATCCCTACTGAGCGCACGGAAGCCGCTCGGTGCATCCGGAATATCCGTTTTTGACGCCTTTCGCACAACAAAACTGCCAAGGTGCTGCAGTTTTTTCTTGAGAGGCGAGAAGTGCTCGGTTTCATCGATCGGTCTCTCGCCGATCACCACCTCCGCTTTTCCGTCCAGTATGGGACGGATCAGTTTCTCGATATCATCCCCGCAGTACTGATTATCCGCATCCGTATTGACGATGATGTCCGCGCCCTCGCGCAGACATGCATCCAGTCCCGCCATAAAGCCTCTCGCCAGACCTTTGTTCTGCGGGAAACTGACAATATGGTGCACGCCCCATTTCCTCGCGACCTCCACCGTATTATCCACGCTTCCGTCATTGATGATCAGATACTCGATCGTATCGATCCCCTCTATTTTCTTTGGCAAAGCATTCAAGGCAATCTCAAGCGTCTCCGCTTCGTTGTAGCATGGAATCTGAATGATCAGTTTCATAGTATCCCTCCGTTACCCGTTCAGGCTGATCCGATGCATGGACAGCTTCAGCCGGTACTGTACATAATTTAACGGAATCGGCGTCAGTGGATTCGTGATGTTAAAGTAATCCAGATAGCTCAGATGATTCCAGTTTGTATAGGTTTCGCTGACAGACAGCGCCCCGTCCTGCCAGAGCGCATCTTCACTCATGATCGTGTCCAGTGCGCCTTCATAATCCAGATAATACACATTTTGATACTTCTGTGCAAGCTTCCCGATCTGCCCTCTTAAGTCCTCATCGGCATAATAGACATCACATCCCGTCAGCAGCTTCACCGGGAAGATAAAGACGATCTGCTGTTCTTCCGGTCCCACAATGAACGCATCCTCCGATGTGATATCCTCGCACACATCAGCAAGCACTTCCCACTCACAGCGGGTGTGATCCTTCTGTTTCGGCAGTCCGGCATCATACGGCAGGAAGGTCAGAAACGCTGCGGCAAACATGACGGGAACCGCCCATCTGCCCCGTTCCATATCCTCTGCCAGCCTGCCTGCAAGCAGGAAAATGATTCCCAGAAAAATAGTAACATATCTTGCATAATAATAATAGTACGATACATGCAGGCGCATAAACGTAGAATAGGCGATGATGCAATAAAAGAACAACAGAGCAAAAGCCGCCGTCATGCCGTTCTCAAGCACTTTGCCAGGCCTGCAGAACAGATATGCATACAGAAACGGCACAAGGATAAGCCCTGTCATATAAGTAAAGGTGCTGATCTGCAGATATTCAAAATAACGGGTATATTCCGCCGTAATAAACCCCTTATACACAAAAAACAGAAATGAACCTGCCAGTGTCAGGCGGATCAGCCAGACAACGCCGTTCCGGAATATCCTGCTCTCTGCCGGAAGCCTTTGAAGTCTGTCTGCGAGCGCTTCTCCCCGTCTGCTCATCAGGAAAACCGTAGCGACCGACAACAATACACACAATACCACGATCACCGGTTTGATATTATTCTCATTGATGATCTTCCGTGTCAGTTTGAACAACACACTGTAATTGCCGTAAGAATAGTAGGGCGCAATATCAAATGCCCAGAATGCGCTCACGCCATAGCCGATCAGCGTTCCGACCGCAGAGATGAGCCATCCCTTTTCCCTCTGCATGAAATACATCATAAAGAGAAGAATGACCAACACCGGCATAAAGATATAAATGCTGATGTGGAAAAAGGCAAATACGGTAAGCGGAATCCACGCCAGCCATGCATGCTCTTTTTTCCCCGTCAGAATATATAAAAAAACCGTAAAGATGACCGCAAGTCCGAGCTCCGTCAGGGATGACTTGGAACACCATATGACGATCGGACTGAACGCTGTGAGCAGCGTGATCCACGCTCCCGTCGTGCGCTTCAGTTTCATATTCTCCGCAACGAAAAAGCTTAGGAAGATCAGGCAGATATACAGGATCGTCTGCACACCGATCATATTTGCATAGCCGAACATCGCACCCCACAAGGCAAGCAGCGCCGAATAGGTGGGCAGTCCGTGGATCGTTCCCACGATTCTGTCAAACTGTGAGGCATCCGTTTCCGTCTCCTCGATGACACGCGGCAGATACAGATTATTCTGGTCATATACAAAATCCAGATATTTCTGCTTCTCCTCCGGTGTATCCAGCTTGTTGAACTCTTCCATTTCCATGTAATTGTGCGTGTCGTATGCAAGCAGGGCAAGCGCTTTGACCTGATAGGTTCCCTGATCCTGTCCCATGCTGTACAGTTCAAACTTATTCCACGTGAAAGGAAGCGCTGCCAGCATGATCACAAGCGGAATCCAATATACCTTTCCGTCGAAGGAAACCTTCGGAAGCAGCACTTTATCCCCGTTCCCCCGGCACCGGAGCGTTACGGCTATGGCAGCAGCCGCCTCACACGCAATACATACTCCAAGCGTCTTTTCAAAACCGAATCTGTCTGCCCAGAAAAATCCCGCGCTGACTACCGTATACAGGAAAAAGAAACCGCATACCGAGAACACGGCAAGCTTTGCCGCATGGATCCCGTTATTTGTCTTTCCGATGATATAAGCCCACAAAAGCAGGCAGATCACTGTCAACCATAAAATCATATCATTTTCCTTCTTTTATTCTCCGGCAGTAACTGTTCCGTACCTTCACAGTCATTCACCGGCGATCAATGTGGTGCCGTCCGCATCACAGGTGTACTCTGCCACAAAATACAGATCACTGCCGTCATACGGCTCCGTAAAGTCATATGGCTCCTTCGTGTAGCCGTTCAGCCACCTCACGAAGGTATAGCCCTCCTTCACAGGCGCCAGCGGGACCTCCAGGCAGTCGCCCACAAGCCCTTCCACATAGGAAATGTACATATCGGCATCACCGCCGTCCAGATACACTTTCTTTGATTCTCTGCCGTCAACCCACAGTCCGGTCAGATAATGCTCCCTCACGGAGACAAATTCTTTTAGCTGCTCAACACTCTGTCTGTATTCCAAAAGGCGGGATGACGGATCCGTCCCGTCATTGCGTCCCCAACGCACGCCGTCCATCACAGCGCTTGCCTGAATGCCTTCCGCAAGCCTGTCGATCTCTCCGTTTTCCAGCTCCTTAAGCAGAGGCAGGAACACATCCCTGTAGGTCGCAGCTGATGCCTGTCTGAAATCCGCCTTCTCGTACAGCCTGTACCAAATAGAGAAATCATCCATGGGAAGCGCCGCAAACAGTCCGTAAGGGCTGACACTGCTGATATAATGCTGGTTCGTCAGCGGGTTCATGATCGGGTTACCCAGACTCATATCGTAATCCCACACCGGTCCTGCGTAGATCCTGTCACTCACCGAATCATCCGGTTTATAAAAATACTGGCTGGTAGAGGACGCATCATAATTGCGGACAATCTCCTCCACCAGATACTTTTTGACGAAACTCTCCTCATCAATATAATCGGTATAATACTGTCCCGTGCCCGGATTGATCCCGTCCTGTGCAAACAGCGCATCCTCAAACGTCTGCCAGATGCTCCCGATATACTCCACCTCTGATATATCCGCGTACTTCGGTCTCTTGACAGTAACGGGCTGCCCGTTCCTCGTGACAAAGAAACTCGTACTCGCATGAATGCGCGAAGGCCGCTCAATCTCCAGCAGATAACCGCCCGTCACATCCTCGGTTCCCAGGTTTGTATCATATCCCCGGTAACGGATCCCTGAACTGCTTTCCTCTGTAATACCTGCGATCCGCTCTTCCATGGAATCTCCTTCCACGTCGGGATGAATCTCTGCCGCCAGTTCCTCCGGCGTAGGCTCATACAGCGTATAATCCTCCAAATTGCGGATCGCCACACGCTCCGGCGCGATCTCAACTTTCTCACAGAGCTGATAACATCCCTGATATTCCCCGTTCAAATAGAGATCGACAAATGCGCTCTCCGGTGAATACGGCATTCCGGCCTGCGCCGCCATATCATACGTGATCTTGTTGCGAAGCAATGTCTTATCCGACCAGTTGCTGAGCAGATTCCATTTGACGGCGCTACCCATTCCAAGGAAATCGGTGCTCCGCGTCATCGTCATCTGATAGGGTTTCTCCACCCAGTCGGCAGAGGTGTTGCCGCGGACGCGGAAACTTTCTATCCCGCCCTCATTGCAGACATTCCCCTGATCATCCACCAGTTTCACGGCAGCCCCATACTGTTCCGTGTAGGGAATGTCATAAAGCGCCTCTTTTTTTCCCCGACTCATCCCCACAAACATCGCAGGGATATTACCCGAATGCAGAACCTCCAGCTCATACTCCGCACCATCTACGGCAATACTGTGCACTCCGGCAGTCTCTCCTTCCCACTTTCCGGAAGAAGGAAGCGCGTTCCCATCGATCAGTAGTTCACTATCCTCCACGGTGTGGAGCCGGATCGGACTACCCTCCTCACAAAAGGACGGCAGAAACAGATAATATTTTTCTTCTTTTTCACTCCACCACAGACTGATGGTTTCCTGCCTGTAATGGGACATCGGAACCGAAGCATAGATCTGTCCGGTCTCCTTTTCCCATTTTCCTGCCGTGAGGGCAAAACCGCTCTGCACCATACGCCCGCCATACCAAACCATTGCTGTCATAAGCACAGTGAGCGACAGTCCCATCACTGCCAGGCATCCGCTCTTTTTACTCATGTTGTCTCATATTCCTCTGCATCACTGTATCTGATAATACGCCTTAAACCACTCCACAAACCGGGATAAGCCCTCCTTGATCGAAGTATCCGGCTTGAAGCCGAAATCGTTGATCAGATCGGTGACATCCGCATACGTCTGATAGACATCTCCGGGCTGCATCGGATAATACTCTTTCACAGCCTCCATGCCAAGACACTTCTCCAGCGTGCTGATAAAATCCATCAGTTTCACAGGCTTATTGTTTCCGATATTATAGATCTTGTAAGCCACGCCCTTCTCATTCCTTGCGGGCGGATTACAGAGGATATCGCATACACCCGTCACGATATCGTCAATATACGTAAAGTCTCTGAGCATATCCCCGTTGTTATAGATCTGGATGGGCTCACCCTTCACGATTTTTTTTGCAAACTTAAAATATGCCATATCCGGCCGCCCCATCGGACCATACACCGTGAAGAAACGCAGCCCTGTCACCGGATAATCATACAATTTGCTGTACGCATGCGCCATCAGCTCATTGGACTTCTTGGTCGCGGCATACAGGCTCACCGGTCCGTCCACCTTATCCTCCGTAGAGAAAGGCACTTTGTCATTTCCGCCGTACACGGAACTTGAAGAGGCAAACACCAGATGCTCTGTGCCGTAATGGCGGCAAGCTTCCAGAATATTGAAAAAGCCTACCAGATTTGACTGCACATACGATTCCGGATTATCAATGCTATAGCGCACGCCCGCCTGAGCCCCAAGATTTACCGTGATCTGTGGTTTATACTGCTCAAACACCGCATCCACAGCTTCCTTGTCTGCCAGATCCCCTTTCACAAAGGTATACTTTTCAAAGCCTTCCAATTCTTTCAGGCGTGCTTCCTTCAGGCTGACCTCATAGTAATCGTTCATATTGTCAAAGCCGACTACCGAAGCCCCTGCCTCCAGCAGCCGTTTGGACAGATGGAAGCCGATAAAGCCGGCTCCTCCCGTGATCAGATATGTTTTCTGCGTATCCAATGGATTCATATGCTTTTCCTCCTGCCTCTCTATGATATATTCACACATCAGTGCGTATTGGTCCAGTTTTCTTCCCAGTCTTCATCCATCAACGATGCGTATTCCGCTTTTTTCTCCTCCGCGAACTCTGCGTCGTCAAAAATGTAGATATCATAATTTTCCACCGTGGTCAGATAAGTAAACTGATACTTCTGGATCGGATTGCCTCCCACGATGGGCGTTCCCGTGCGGAGCACGATATATTCCACTCCCTGCTGTCTGGAATAATCGGTGATCGCATAAGAGCGCACCGGATTTGCCTCCATACACTCAAACAGCGGATTGCTGCTCCAGCCGTCCACCAGCGCCTCTCGTCCATACGCGAGCTCAATGCTCGGATCATACTGCCTGATAAACTGCAGCAATTCGGCCGGTACCACCGCTTTGACATTCCTGCCGTCCACATGGAGAACATCTGCCACGGCAATATCTTCCGCGGGCAGATGATACAGATTCTCACGCGGCGTGACCATCGGATTTAAGTAAATCAGACTGCCTGTCTGTATCAGGAAAAGGAGTGCAAAAACACTCACCACGATTCGCCTTCGCTTCCGTTCGATCTGCGTTACCACCTTCACAAAAGTATACGATACAATCATTCCCATGGGAACCAGCCAGATGATCCTGTAATACACCTGCTTGTCCAGGAAAACGTGCATGGCGATATACGCAAACACCGGGAAAAAGAAGAGTGCACCGACCGCTGCCGTCAGATAGACGAACAGGATCTTAATCTCCTTTTTCTCCTCTGTCACCCACAGGTACAGCACCGCAGCCATCAGAAGCACTGCCATCATGCTGTTTCCAATATAATTTTTGTAAATATCTATCGTAGTCTGAATCACTTCCGTCATTTATCCCTCACTTCAAAAACAGGTACAGCATGCCGAAGAAAAGACAGGGCACAAGGCATGCAACAGTCTGCACCACCACCATGGCTTTTTTCTTGACAACGGCAATGATCACAGCCTCCGTCCCCAACAGGATCGGCACCGTAAAGATCCCCGTACTGGTGGTGAATGTGGCTGCCAGCGTTGTGAGAAACAGCATTGCCCATTCCCCGATGTCCATCTCGTCCTTTGCCATACAGAACATCCACAGAAACAGATAGGGGATGACCAGATTCGGGAACATGGACTTTCCCTGCCATGTCCTGGTAAAAGCAAAGCTCTCGGCCGTATAGATCGAAACATTTCCGAATAAATACCAGATACTCAGGAACAAAAGAAACAGCCACTGATTCTTTTTCTGATTCGGAAAGAGCCTCTTGGCAACCTGAAAATAAATCATATACATGAGCAGCAAAAACAGCATACTGATGTAACTGTGGCAGAGGATCGTCACATGTATCCCGCTGACACGCGCAAGCCATGCCATAAAGATCGGCACGGGCGAGAGTGCATGGCGGATATCCAGTTCTCCGTTTGCTCCATAATACGGCGTGAAGCGGTACATCGTATCCATGTGCTCACTGGTAAGGGAGGTCGCCACATAGAACGCATCATCGCCATCCAGATACTGCAGAAAAAATGCGCCCGCCAGCTGCAATGCGATCAGTACGATCACCAGGATCATCACCGGAAGCTGTCCGTTCTCGATGCGGCTGTCTTTCAGATTGTCCATGGACTTCTTCAGCGCACGTCTCCCGATCACAAGCGACACCACAGAGATGGCACTGATCACAATCGAGTAGGTCCGCACCGCCAGACTAAAGGACTGTTGTGCTACAATAAAAGGCACCACAAGCACCTGAAACATCGCAAACATCATAAACCAGCCGCTGACCCAGATCATTCCGAAGGATCTGTGTTCCTCCTTCATGATCCGCACCGGCAGAACTCCGGCGCAGAAGGGAAGTACCCAGGTGCAGACAAACAGCAATCCCAAATGTATCCACATAGTTATTCACCTTTCTATCGGGCAGGAATCACTGCCCACCGCGCGCCGCAGGCTGCGCATCAAGAAGCGCCTCATAGTCATAAGCAGCGATCATCTGCTTAAATTCGGCAAGCATTTCTTCGTAATTTTCTTTCGTAACCCAGTCGGTTCCATCCAGAAAACAATCTGTCATATACCGGTTGATCTCCTGTCTGTAGTGTCCCGTGTCGGCATACAGATCGAGATCACAGACGATGTCCTTTTCTCCGGGAAAAAAATAGAGCGCTACATTGTCTTTCTCTAACAGTTTCTCCATACAGTACCGGTATTCATACACCGCCGCGTCCATCTGATTGTTCTGCACATACTCATACCAGTACAGAATACTGTACGGCGGGAAAAAGATCACAAACTCCGTATCGGGATGACTGTCGATCACAGGCAGGATATTCTCCCGCAGATTGTTCTCCAGACCCTCGATAAACATATCCTCCGGAAAATAGGCGTCATTCTTCTCCGGGATCTGATAATTTTCCAGCACATGTTCTTTGCCATACAGATCCTTCAGCCACCATTCCGAGGAATAGACGCTGCTCATGTCCGTAGGCGGATCCCGCATCAGCACCGGCTTGATGATATAATCCAGCAGAACTCCTTTATTATACCAGTAATTTACATCATCGAAAATATTTTTATTGTACAGATAATCCGGCAGGGGGTATTTCGTCTCCTCGACGCCTCCCGTGTAGGAGGCCAGGTCCACTCCCAGAAACACCTTTTTAAGCGAGCCGTTTACCCGGTTGCGGTCCACCTGCTCCATAATGTTGTGGATATCACGGGGATAAGCGCCGTTATAATTGAGTTTCAACAGATTGAGACCCATGTCCTGCCGGAACCAGTCCGCCTCAAAATTAACAGTCATGGAAGATCCGAGGAGCACACTGTCATATTCCATATGTTCCGCCATGCCGGGATTCTGGCTGAGCTGATGATCGATCTGGTAGGGAAACCCCTCCACCGGCCCGTGATAGTGGAAAAAGGGATCCACATAGATCACGAGGGCCGCAATCCCCACAAGCCCCGTAAGCACCATCGCTGCAAGAGCGATCAGCCATCGTTTGCTGTCTTTTATCATTTGTATCCAAGTCCTTTATTAAAGCTTTGTCCAACTGCGTCTGCAGAGATCAGAAATTAAAGTACAAAAAGGTGCTGACCTCCGAGAAGGAGACAAGCGACCACAGGAACAACACCGCTACCGCTACCGCCTTTAGCAATGTGGGGCGGAAAGTCTGCAATTTCTCATTGACATTCTTACATCCAAGCAGCATAAACCATGCTGCAGCCATGTAACCGACCATCAAAAACCGCGGTGCCATCGTTGCCCCATCGATTCCGATCGCTTTCAGGCAATAGAAAAACTCCGGTGTCTTAAACTGCTCGACAAACGCCGTCGGAACCGCCGAGAGAGCATATCCTCCGGTAAAAATCGTGTGCAGGATGGTAAGCGCCTGAGGCACACTCTCCGCCCGGAAAAACAAGAACGCAACCATAACAAACACAGTATTCCCAAACCAGCTGAAAAACTTTGGCAACTTCTCGATAACTGTAAGGAATCGCTTTGTGAGCACATACACAACACCATGCATAGCACCCCACAGGATAAATGTCCAACCTGCACCATGCCAGAGGCCGCTCACCAAATAGATCATGAAAATATTGAAATACGTCCGGGCAACGCCTTTTCTGTTGCCGCCCAGAGGTATGTATACATACTGCGTAAAGAACCGGTTCAGGGTGATATGCCACC
>CAMGRE010000008.1 GCA_946061355.1 uncultured bacterium
TGTTATCATTCTTCTTACTGAAGATACAATACGCTCGTATCATACCACGGTTTGTAAAAGGTGACAATAGATTTTAACCTTGAGTTTCCGCAGTTACGGATAAAGCTGCGGAAACTCAAGTTGCATTATGCTTGAATTTTATATGGAAAGAGTGTAAAATCGGTAAGGAATATGATATAGAAGGAGAAGTTTACATGGCACTGAGCAAAAAGCCGGTTACGGGAATGAAAGATATCCTGCCTGCGGAGATGCAGATCAGGGATTACGTGATCGGAGTGATCAAAGAAACGTATGCGAAATTCGGATTTACTTCCATTGAAACACCCTGTGTGGAGAACATTGCGAACTTAAGCAGCAAACAGGGCGGCGAGAATGAGAAGCTGATCTTTAAGATATTAAAAAGAGGAGAGAAGCTGAACCTGGAGACGGCACAGACGGAGGCAGATCTCGTGGACGGCGGTCTGCGCTATGACCTGACCGTGCCGCTGGTGCGTTATTACTCCAATCATGCGAATGAGCTGCCCTCTCCGTTCAAGGCATTGCAGATGGGCAATGTGTGGCGTGCGGACAGACCGCAGAGAGGACGCTACCGCCAGTTCATGCAGTGCGATATCGATATTCTCGGAGAGCCGTCCAATCTGGCGGAGATCGAGCTGATCCTTGCGACGACAACGACGCTCGGCAAACTCGGCTTCAGGAATTTCCAGATCAGGATCAACGAGAGGCGGATCCTCAAAGCGATGGCGGCTTACAGCGGTTTCGCTGAGGAAGATTACGATACGGTATTTATCATTCTGGACAAGATGGATAAGATCGGTCTGGAGGGCGTGAAGGCGGAACTTGCGGAGAGCGGTTTTGATCAGGCTGCGATTGAGAAGTATGTCGGTCTCTTTGAGGGACTTGAGAGTGCACAGGACGGCCTTTCCTATCTGGCGGACACGCTCGCGGGCGTGCTGGAAGAGGACGTGGGAGAGAGCCTTCAGGAGATCATAGACAGCGTGAAGGCGACGAAAGCGTCGGAGTTTGAGATTGTGTTTGATCCCACGCTGGTGAGAGGAATGTCTTATTATACGGGAACGATCTTTGAGATCGCCATGCCGGAGTTCGGCGGCAGCTGCGGAGGCGGCGGGCGTTACGACAAGATGGTCGGGAAATTTACCGGCAAGGACGTCCCGGCGTGCGGTTTTTCCATCGGATTTGAGCGGATTATCCTGCTGCTCATGGAGAGCGGTTTCCAGGTGCCGGGTAAACCTGCCAAGACGGCATTTTTGATCGAGAAGGGTGTGTCCGGGCAGATGCTTTGCGATGTGATCGCTCAGGCACAGAAGGAGCGGCAGAACGGTACGCAGGTGCTCGTTGCGCGCATGAACAAGAATAAGAAGTTCCAGAAGGAGCAGCTGACGGCGGAAGGCTATCAGGAGTTCAGAGAGTTTTATAAAAATCCCTTACAGCAGTAAGGATAAGTATGCAGGAGGCATAGGATAAAAATGGCAGAAGCAATGAAGGGTCTCAAGAGGACCCACAGATGTACGGAAGTGACCGTCGGGGATGTGGGAAGCACCGTCACCGTCATGGGATGGGTGCAGAAGCAGAGAAACAAGGGAGGAATCATCTTTGTGGATCTGCGGGACCGCTCCGGAATCTTACAGATTATATTTGAGGAGAGCGACTGTGGCGCGGAGAATTTTGCCAAGGCAGAAACCTTGCGAAGCGAGTTCGTGATCGCGGTGGTAGGTAAGGTTGAGAAAAGGGCGGGCGCCGTCAATGAGAATCTCGCAACAGGCGAGATCGAGATCAGGGCAGAGCAGGTACGTATCCTGTCGGAAGCGCTGACACCGCCGTTCCCCATTGAGGCTAATTCCAAGACAAAAGAGGAGCTTCGCTTAAAATACCGTTATCTGGACCTTCGCCGTCCGGATATCCAGCGCAATATCATGCTCAGGAGCAAGATCGTTGCAAATATCAGAAAGTTTATGACAGAAGAAGGATTCCTTGAGATCGAGACACCGATCTTAGGCAAGTCCACGCCCGAGGGAGCCAGGGATTACCTTGTGCCGAGTCGTGTGCATCCGGGAACCTTTTACGGACTGCCGCAGTCACCGCAGCTCTTTAAGCAGCTGCTGATGTGCTCCGGGTATGACCGGTATTTCCAGATCGCGAAATGCTTCCGTGACGAGGATCTGCGTGCGGACAGACAGCCGGAGTTTACCCAGGTGGATATGGAACTTTCCTTCGTTGACGTTGATGATGTGATCGAGGTGAACGAGAGACTCTTACAATATGTATGCAAGGAAGCGATCGGTCTGGATGTTCCCCTTCCGATTCCCAGGATGACCTGGAAGGAAGCGATGGAGCGTTTCGGCTCCGACAAGCCGGACACCCGGTTCGGAATGGAGCTTGTGAATGTATCGGATGTCGTGAAGGGATGCGGCTTTGGCGTGTTTACGTCGGCGCTGGAAGCAGGCGGTTCCGTGCGCGGTATCAATGCGAAAGGTCAGGCGGAGATGCCGAGGAAGAAGATTGATGCGCTGGTTGATTTTGCCAAGGGCTATGGCGCGAAAGGTCTCGCATATCTGAGTGTGCTGCCGGACGGAACGTACAAGTCTTCCTTTGCGAAGTTTATGACGGAGGAGGAACTGAAGGCGCTCGTTGCTGCGATGGACGGTGAACCCGGAGATCTGCTGCTCTTTGCTGCGGACAAGGATACGATCGTGTTCAGTGTGCTCGGCGCTCTGCGTCTGGAGGTCGGCGAGCAGATGGGCCTCATCGATCATGATAAATTCAATTTCCTATGGGTAACAGAGTTCCCGTTGCTTGAGTGGAGCGAGGAGGAGAACCGGTTTGTGGCGGTTCATCATCCGTTCACAATGCCGATGGATGAAGATTTGCAGTACATTGACACAGATCCGGGCAGAGTGCGCGCCAAGGCGTATGACATTGTCCTGAACGGAACGGAGCTGGGCGGTGGATCTGTGCGTATCTATCAGAGTGATGTGCAGGAGAAGATGTTTGAGGTGCTGGGCTTCACCAAAGAGGATGCCCACAACCGTTTCGGTTTCCTGTTGGATGCCTTCAAATACGGTGTTCCGCCTCACGCAGGACTGGCTTACGGACTGGACCGTATGGTGATGCTGCTTGTGAAAGCGGACAGTATCAGGGAGGTTATGGCGTTCCCGAAGGTGAAAGATGCTTCCTGTCTGATGACAAATGCGCCCGATGTGGTGGATGAGGTACAGCTCAAGGAGCTGCATCTGGAACTTGCACCGGAATCCGACAAGGCAGAGGACAGCGAGTAGCCTGCCCGGAATCCGGCAATTCAAAAATGAATAAACTGCACCATTCTATCTGAAAAAGCATATGCTATAGAAAGACGTCTATGGAGTTTTTTATGGCAATTACGATCGTGCTCGACGCGGGCCATGGCGGGGCGAATCCCGGCGCGGTCTACGAGGGAAGACAGGAGAAGGATGATGCGTTGGCGTTAACACTGGCAATCGGGAATTATCTGCAGAATGCCGGTGTTAATGTGGTATATACGAGAACCGAGGATGTGTACGAGACGCCTTACCGGAAGGCGCAGGAGGCAAACTGGGCGGGAGCGGATTATTTTATTTCCATCCACCGTAACTCCAGTGCGTATCCCAACACGTATTCCGGAGTGGAATCGCTTGTTTACAGTGATGTGGGGATCGCCGGTATCATGGCGCGCAACATCAACAGGCAGTTGTCTTATCTGGGATTTCAGAACCTCGGTGTGACGGAACGTCCGAATCTGATCGTGTTAAACAGTACCGAGATGCCGGCCGTGCTGGTGGAGGTCGGCTTTATCAATACGGATGCGGACAATGTTCTGTTTGATGCGGAGTTTGACGCGATCGCGCAGGCGATCGCCTACGGAATATTGGAATCAATCTACATGGAGCTTGAATAATCATTCCTATGAAAAAACGATTACAGCAAAAAAAGAATAGCGGTCTGTCACAGATTCAGATCATAGCGCTTGGATTTTTCCTGATTATTATGGCGGGAACCTTTCTGCTGATGCTTCCCTTTTCCTCAAAGGGACAGCCGGCATCGTTTTTGACCGCGCTGTTTACAGCCACCAGCGCAACCTGTGTGACAGGTCTGGTCGTGGTGGATACCTTCTGCAGTTGGACTCTTTTCGGACAGCTTGTGATCCTGTGTCTGATACAGGTCGGCGGTCTCGGATTTGTGACGATTGCCGTGTTCTTCTCCATCTATATCAGACGGACCATCTCCCTTCGGGAGAGAGGACTGATGCAGGAGAGTGTGAACACGCTGCAGATCGCGGGCGTGGTCCGTCTGGCAAAGCTGATCGTTAAGGGAACGCTTCTGTTTGAAGGGGTCGGGGCCATTTTGCTGGCGATCCGTTTCATTCCGCGTTTCGGTCCGGCGAGGGGCATCTATTTCGGTATCTTTCATTCGGTATCCGCTTTCTGTAACGCGGGCTTTGACCTGATGGGAGAGGCGACGGGCGAGTACAGTTCGCTCGTGTCCTATGTCGGCGATCCTGTGGTGAATCTGACGATCATGACACTGATTGTGATCGGTGGTATCGGCTTTGTTGTGTGGGACGATGTCCGGAATAAAGGACTGTGTTTCCACAGCTATAAATTACAGACGAAGATTGTGGTGACATTGACGGCGGTTCTGATCTTTGGCGGTGCGGGTGCGTTCTGGCTGCTGGAAAGGGAGCATCTGATGGCGAATATGACGGTTTCCGAGTCGGTGTTTGCCTCCCTGTTCAGTTCTGTGACCGCGAGAACGGCGGGATTCAATACGATCGATACGGGAGCTCTGACCTCCGGCAGCAAACTGCTCACCATTGTGCTGATGTTTATCGGCGGCAGCCCCGGTTCCACGGCGGGCGGTATCAAGACGACAACGATCATGGTGCTCGTCATGTATGCGATCAGCACGCTGAGCAATCAGAGCGGCTGCAATGTGTTTGACCGGAGAGTGCCGGAGGATATGGTGCGCAAGGCTGGTGTCGTACTGATCCTGAATCTGGGACTTGCCATTACCGCGGGCGTGCTCATCTGCGGTCTGCAGCCGCATATCCCGATGGATTCGGTCCTGTTTGAAGTGTTCTCCGCGATCGGTACGGTGGGAATGTCGACCGGGATCACCAGGGAACTGGGAACAGCTTCGCGGTATATTATCATTTTCCTGATGTACTGCGGCAGGATCGGCAGTATGACGTTCGCACTGAGTTTCACCAGACGCAAAAATGTAAATCCGGTTCAGCTTCCGGTGGGACACCTGCCTGTGGGCTGATACGGCCGGAGCAGGAAAAACCGGGCGGCAGCGCAATGTGGGCGGAGCAGGAAAAACCGGGCGGCAGCGCAATGTGGGCGGAAACGCGGACGTGACCGATAGAGAATGAAATTGATGGAGGAAATAAGATATGAAGACGGCGCTTATTATCGGAATGGGGAAATTCGGACATCATCTGTGCCACAGGCTGGTTTCTCTCGGGAATCAGGTGATGATCGTGGATGAGAATGAGGAAGCACTGGAAGATATGGTGGAGGAAGTGACCAGCGCCAAGATCGGAGACTGTACGAAGGAAGATGTGCTCAAGACGTTGGGAGTCGGCAATTTTGATTACTGCTTTGTCTGTATCGGTAATAACTTCCAGAGCAGTCTGGAGATTACCAGCCTCCTGAAGGAGATGGGAGCAAAGCATGTGATCAGCAAGGCGGTGCGTGACATTCAGGCAAAGTTCCTGCTGCGAAACGGCGCCGATGAAGTGATCTATCCCGACAGGGATATCGCGGAGCGTCTGGCAGTCAGATGTTCGGTGAGCAATGTCTTTGATTATATTGAACTGACCAAGGAATATTCCATCTATGAGATCCTTCCGTTAAAGGAGTGGATCGGCAAATCCGTTATGGAATTGAATTTCCGCGCGGTGTACCATGTGAATATTCTGGGAGTCAAAGAGGGCAACCATACGAACTTTATGATTCCCGCAGATCATGTCTTCAAAGAAGGAGAACATCTGATCGTCATGGGAGACAATGATGATGTGTTTAAGATATTGAAAAGACTGAACTGATCTTTGGAAAAATAAGGGAATCCTATCCGAACCATACCCACAGGATATGGTAAGTATAAAAATTTGGTATATCAAAAAAGTTGACAAAAAACTCCCCGGCGTATAATATATAGTGCAAAAAACAAGGCAAATGGAGGAGTTTATTATGAAAAAAAGATTTTTGAGCCTTGTTGTGGCATCAGTTGTTGCAGCTGCTTCCATCACAGGATGCGGCAGTGCAGCAGGATCTGATACCGCAGCAACAACACAGCAGGCAGAGAGCACAGATACAGCCGCAGCAGCGGGAACAGCCTTCAAAGTAGGCGGGATCGGACCTGTGACCGGCGGTGCGGCAATTTACGGACAGGCAGTTAAGAATGGTGCCCAGCTTGCAGTTGATGAGATCAATGCGGCAGGCGGCGTGAACGGCGCTACACTGGAACTGAACTTCCAGGATGATGAGCATGATGCTGAGAAGGCTGTCAATGCTTACAACACATTGAAGGACTGGGGAATGCAGATGCTCCTCGGTACCGTGACAAGTACTCCCTGTATCGCAGTAAGCGAGAAGGCTAAGGATGACAACATGTTCCTGCTGACACCTTCAGGTTCCGCAGTGGATTGCGTAAAGTATGACAATGCTTTCCGTGTATGCTTCTCCGATCCTGACCAGGGTGCAAAATCAGCACAGTATATCGGTGAGAACAAGCTTGCTACGAAGGTAGCGGTTATCTATAACAGCTCTGACGTATATTCTTCCGGAATTTATCAGACATTTGCGGCAGAGGCTCCGAACCAGGGCATTGAGGTGGTATCCGCTGAGGCGTTTACCGCAGACAGCAACACAGATTTCTCCGTACAGCTTCAGAAGGCAAAGGATGCAGGCGCTGAGCTCGTATTCCTTCCGATCTACTATACAGAGGCTTCCATCATCTTAGGACAGGCAGACAAGATGGGCTATGATCCGATGTTCTTCGGATGCGACGGTCTTGACGGACTGCTTACCGTTGAGGATTTTGATACGGCGCTGGCAGAGGATGTTATGCTTCTGACACCGTTCGCAGCAGATGCGCAGGATGAGCTGACACAGAACTTCGTAAAGGCTTATCAGGACGCATACGGCGAGACCCCGAACCAGTTCGCAGCGGACGCTTATGACGGAATCTATGCGATGAAGGCAGCGATCGAGCAGAGCGGTGTGACACCCGATATGAGCGCTTCCGATATCTGTGACGCATTCAAGGGTGCGATGACCCAGATCAAGATCGATGGTCTTACCGGTGCAGAAATGACCTGGAGTGCGGAAGGTGAGCCGAACAAAGCTCCCAAGGCTGTTAAGATCAAGGATGGCGCTTATACAGCAATGTAAGTGACCGATCTGAACATAGGCTTCCGGTATACCGGAATACAAAATGATTGAAATGGAATGCAGACTAAGGTACAATGTGAAAGGGAAAGGGCCCGGGTAGCACTGTACCTTTCTGTATTCATGACAGCAGAAGTCCGCAGGCCGGACATTTTGCTGTTTATTATAAAGTTAAGAGGTGTCTTTATGAGTTTTATATCCTATTTAATCAATGGCGTCAGCCTTGGAAGTGTGTATGCGATTATCGCGCTCGGATATACCATGGTTTACGGAATCGCCAAGATGCTTAATTTTGCTCATGGCGATGTCATTATGGTCGGCGGGTATGTGGTATTTGTGATGGTGAGCGGAATGGGACTTCCTCCCCTGCTCGGCATTCTGGTGTCCATGGCAGCCTGCACGGTGCTGGGCATTACGATAGAGCGAGTCGCGTACAGACCTCTGCGGATGGCGGCTTCTCCGCTGGCAGTGCTGATCACGGCGATCGGTGTCAGCTATCTGCTGCAGAATCTGGCGCTGCTGATCTTCGGAGCCAATACGAAGTCCTTCACTTCAGTGGTGACGATCGCTCCGATCGAACTGGCAGGCGGACAATTGATTATTTCAGGGGAAACTATTGTGACGATCGCGGCATGTATCGTGATCATGGTAGGGTTGACTCTTTTTATCCGGAAGACAAAGGCAGGGCAGGCAATGCTTGCCGTGTCGGAAGATAAGGGCGCGGCGCAGCTCATGGGTGTCAATGTGAACGGTACGATTGCGTTGACGTTTGCAATCGGTTCCTGTCTGGCAGCGCTGGCGGGTGTCCTGCTGTGCTCCACCTATCCGTCCCTGACGCCTTACACGGGCGCCATGCCGGGTATCAAGGCTTTTGTGGCGGCAGTGTTCGGCGGGATCGGTTCGATACCGGGTGCCATGATCGGCGGAATCCTGCTTGGCATCATCGAGATCCTGGGCAAGGCTTACATATCATCACAGATGGCGGATGCCATTGTGTTTGCGGTGCTGATTGTGGTTCTTCTTGTGAAGCCTACCGGAATCCTTGGCAAAAAGATTCAGGAGAAAGTGTAGGGCAGAAGAGATGAATAAGAAAAAAATACGGAAAAATAATTTCATAACATACGCTATGGTTTTGGTGGCTTACGCGATCGCCATGCTGATGCAGATGACAGGTCATATGTCGAGTCTGATGAAAGGACTGTTGGTGCCGCTTTGCATCTATGTGATTCTGGCGGTTTCTTTGAACCTTGTTGTCGGTATTCTGGGAGAACTGAGCCTTGGACATGCGGGATTTATGTGTGTAGGAGCTTTCTCGGGCGCATTCTTTTCCATGTGCACCAAGGATGCGATGCCGGATGCGCTCCGTTTCCTGATCGCGTTGATCATCGGTGCAGTGGTGGCAGCAGCGTTCGGTATACTGATCGGTATCCCGGTACTTCGGTTAAAGGGTGATTATCTGGCGATCGTGACGCTCGCTTTCGGTGAGATCATTAAGAATCTCGTAAACGTGCTCTATATCGGCAGGGACAGCAACGGCTTCCATTTCTCCATGAAGGATATGATGGCGCTCGGAATGGAGCCGGACGGTGTCGTGATCATTAACGGGCCGCAGGGAATCACGGGGACTCCCGGGGATTCCAATTTCACGATCGGCGTGGTACTGGTGCTGATCACATTGGTTATCGTACTGAATCTGATCGATTCCAGGGACGGGCGGGCAATCATGTCGATCCGTGACAACCGCATCGCGGCAGAGTCCATCGGAATCAATATCACGAAATACAAACTTATGGCATTTACAATCGCCTCTTCGATTGCCGGTGTGGCGGGTGTGCTGTATGCACATAATCTGTCCACGCTGACGGCGCTTCCCAAGAACTTTGGATACAATATGTCGATCATGATCCTCGTGTTCGTCGTGCTGGGAGGGATCGGGAATATCAGAGGCTCCGTGATCTCCGCAGTGGTGCTGACATTACTGCCGGAGCTGTTGCGCGGACTGAGCGATTACCGTATGCTGATCTATGCGATCGTTTTGATCGTGATGATGCTCTTTAACTGGGCGCCGAAGGCGATCGAGTTCAGGGAGCGGTATTCCATCAAACGGCTGATCCATAAGAACAAAGCAAAGGAGGAGCAGTAAAATGGCATTACTGGATGTAGACAATCTGAGTATCTCCTTCGGCGGCTTACGTGCGGTGGATGATTTTGAGATTCATATTGAGAAGGGACAGCTCTACGGCCTGATCGGACCGAACGGCGCCGGTAAGACAACGGTCTTTAACCTGCTTACGGGCGTGTATAAACCTGACGAGGGTAATATTGTATTGGACGGCAAAAATATAACCGGACAGAAGACGATAGAGATCAACAAGGAAGGGATTGCGAGAACCTTCCAGAATATCAGACTTTTTAAGGATATGACGGTGCTTGACAACGTCAAGGCGGGACTGCACAATTCCCATCACTATTCCACCTTTGCGGGAATCTTCAGACTGCCTGTTTATTTCAAAGTTGAGAAAGAAATGGACGAACGCGCCCTGGAACTGCTGGAGGTATTTGATCTGGCGGGTGAGGCTGATTATCTGGCGGCCAACCTTCCTTACGGCAAGCAGCGGAAACTGGAGATCGCGAGAGCGCTGGCGACAGAGCCGAAGCTTCTTCTGCTGGATGAGCCTGCGGCCGGCATGAATCCGAATGAGACAAAGGAACTGATGGACACGATCCGTCTGATCCGGGATAAATTTGACATGACAATTCTGCTCATTGAGCATGACATGAAACTGGTATCCGGTATCTGTGAGAAACTGACGGTACTTAACTTCGGAAAGATCCTGACACAGGGAGATACCAGTACTGTACTCAATGATCCCGAGGTAATCAAGGCATATCTGGGTGAATAGGAGGAAATGATCAATGGCGATGCTTGAAGTAAAAGATCTGGAAGTATATTATGGTATGATCCAGGCGATCAAAGGGATTTCCTTTCATGTGGATCAGGGTGAGGTCATCGCACTGATCGGTGCGAACGGCGCCGGAAAGACGACCACGCTCCACACAGTCACGGGACTGCTCTCGGCGAAGCGCGGATCCATCCTGTTTGAGGGAAAGGATATCACCAAAGTGCCGGCACACAAGATCGTAGCCATGGGAATGGCACATGTGCCGGAGGGCAGGAGAGTGTTTGCACAGCTTTCCGTGCTTCAGAATCTGAAGATGGGCGCTTATACAAGGAAAGATAAAGAAGAGATCGAAAATACTTTGAAGATGGTGTATGAGAGATTCCCGAGGCTTGAGGAACGTCAGAACCAGATGGCGGGGACGCTCTCAGGCGGCGAGCAGCAGATGCTTGCCATGGGACGGGCGCTGATGAGCCATCCCAAGATCATTCTGATGGATGAGCCTTCGATGGGGCTTTCTCCGATCTTTGTCAATGAGATCTTTGATATTATCAAAGAGGTCAGCAAGAGCGGAACGACAGTGCTTCTGGTAGAACAGAATGCGAAGAAAGCGTTGGCGATCGCCGACCGGGCATACGTACTTGAGACCGGTAAGATTGCGCTGGAGGGCAAGGCAGATGTGCTGATGAATGACGATTCGATCAAGAAGGCATATCTGGGAGAGTAGCTCATGCATGAAATTCCAGAGAGGCGTGCGGGCGTGTCGCCTGCAGGAAATAGAAGGGAAATTGGGAGGTATGGCTTATGGAGAAAGTAGTGATAACGATCGCCAGACAGTACGGAAGCGGCGGGCGCACCGTCGGCAAGATGCTGGCAAAGGATCTGGGGATTCCTTATTACGACAAGGAGCTTCTGAAAAAAGCTTCCGAGGAGAGCGGCATCAATGAGGGATTGTTTGCGGGGGCGGACGAGACCTTAAAGAACAGCCCGCTTCTGCGCATTACCAAGAAAGTGTATCAGGGACAACTGATCCCGCCGGACAGCAACGATTTCACATCGGCGGAGAATCTGTTCAACTATCAGGCGAAGGTGATCAAGCAGCTGGCGGAGGAGGAATCCTGTGTCATTATCGGTCGCTGTGCGGATTATGTGCTGCGCGATTATGACAATGTGCTCAGCGTGTTTGTCCATGCTCCGGAGGATTACTGTATCGAGCAGGCGAAGAAGAAACTCGCGATGTCCGAGAAGGAAGTGAAGAAGTTTATCCAGAAGACGGATAAGCAGAAGGAAGAGTATTATAAGCATTTCACCGGAAGAGAGTGGAGCGATGCCAGAAATTATGATCTGTGTCTTGACAGCAGCAAGCTCGGCTATGAGAAATGTGTGGCTGAGATCAAATCATACATGAAGGTACGATTTGGAGCCTGATTACAGCTCCACAATCGTCGGTTCATGATCCAGCGCCGGAATCACTTTCTCGATAAGATCTTTTGTTGAGAATCTGAGACTTGCGGTATTCAGGCAGGGATGACATGCAAAGTGATCATAGGAGAGTACGTCTTTATCAATAATGAGGCGTACTCTTTTGTTTTTATCATTCATCAGACCCAGGATGCTGACGGATCCCGGCGTGATATCGAGAAATTCTTCCATTTTCGCTTCATCCGCAAAGGAAAGCCTTGCGACGCCGAGCTGTGCGGACAGATCTTTTGTCCGGAATTTCTTGTCTCCGGGCATCAGGACCAGATAAAAGTTTGTGCCCTGACGGTTGTTTAGAAATAAGTTCTTGCAGATGTGGGTGCCGAGCAGCTTCTCCACCTCCTCACAGGCGGCGATGGTCGGCATTGCGGAGTGTACGGCGCGCTTGTAGCTCACGCCAATTCTGTCCAGAAAATCATAGCAGCGGACTTCCTTATCCTCAAGGCCGGCAGTGTCTTCCGGTCTGCCGTCGTACAATACCGGATCCAGCCAGTAATCTGTCTCTGTCCCGGCGGGTGACGTCTCTGCCGTGTTCTTGCTTTCTGTCTCTTTGCCCTTGTTTTCAGTTTCGTTCATGCTGTCATCCTCCTCAGGTGTCTCTTCCGGCTCCGGCAGTGTCAGGAGCACTTTTTCGATACGATTATGATTCAGCGATTCCGCGCGAAGTTCCGTTCCGTCCTCCAGTGTGATGGTTTCCCCCTTTTCCGGGAGGCGGTCTAAGGTCTCGATGAGGATACCGCCGATCGAGTCGTAGTCCTCGGAATCCAGATTGGTGCCGAGCGCATCGTTGATGTCATCGAGTTTCAGACTGCCCTCCACCAGGTAACTGCGGTCGCTCACTTTCTGGATCAGTTCTTTTTCTTCTTCATCATATTCGTCGCGGATCTCTCCGACAATCTCCTCCAGCAGATCCTCTAAGGATACCATGCCGACACAGGCGCCGTACTCATTCAGCACGATCGCCACGTTCATGGGCGCTTCCCTGATCTCCATCATCAGGTCGGCGGTCTTCTTGAACTCATAGGTATAGTAAACCTTTCGCAGAATGTCGCTTATCTTGAATTCCCGCTTGTTCGGCACGAACAGGAAGTCCTTGACATGGACGATGCCGATGACATTGTCCGTGTCATCCTGATAAACCGGAATACGGGTGTACATGGACTCTTTGAAGATCGAGAACAATTCGTTGTAGGCTGCCTCGATGTTTACCATGGTGATGTCGATCTTGGGAACCATGACATCCTTGGCCCGGGAATCGTTGAAATCGAACACGTTGTAGATCATTTCACGCTCTTCCGTCTCGATGGCGCCATCCTCATGGCCTACGTCCACATAGGTCTTCAGATCACGCTCGGTCATGGCGTCCGTTTTTTTGGAAGGATCGATGTGAAGCATTGCCATGATAAAGCCGGAGAGCTTATCCACGATAAAAATGAGCGGGGTGAGAACGATCATGAGGAAGTGGATGATGCCCGCATAAGATAAGGAAATCTTCTCAGAGGAGCACATCGCCCAGTTCTTTGGTACGATCTCGCCGAACAGGAGCACGAACAGAGTCAGGGCGCCTGTCATGAAGCCGATCGCGTAGCTGCCCCAGAGGCTGATCGCTATGGTAGTCGCCAGCGAGGAGGCAGAGATATTCACAATGTTATTTCCGACCAGCACGGTGCTGAGCATCTTGCTGTAATGATCCAGTATGGTCTGCACGGTGGCGGCACGCTTGTCGCCCTCCTCCGCGAGAGCCCGGATGCGCACTCTGTTCACCGTGCTGAGAGCCGTCTCGGCAGAAGAGAAGAACGCGGACAACAGAAGCAGTATCGCCAATATCACAAATTGTATCGCAGTAACAGTATCCAAGTAAGTATCCTCCGGTTAACGTCAGCATTGTTTTGCAACTGTATCATTAAGATAGTAGTCACCTGTTTTTAATAATATGTCATTATCTCAGGAGATTGTCAAGTTGCGGGACTTTTCCACATATATATAAATTGGAGGTGGAATGATGAAGACAATGACAAAAAACAGTACCTATCCGGTGTTCTTTCTGAAATGCCTGCTGTTCTCCTATGTCCTTACGGTGGGACTTCTGCTTTTGCTGGCGCTCTTTCTGTACCGGTTTCAGCTTCAGGAAAAGACAGTGACGGTAGCGATCATCGTGATCTACGTAGCGGCATCTTTTTTCGCGGGCTTTCTGTCCGGCAAAAGGATGGGAAGCAGGAAATTCCTGTGGGGACTTCTTGCAGGTGTCCTGTATTTTCTTGTGCTTGTAGTTGTTTCTCTGGTGGTAGACCATGGTGTTTCGGGATTTTCCTCAAATCTGATCACGACATTCTTTATCTGTGCGGGAAGCGGGATGTTGGGCGGAATGCTCAGTTGACCTTTGGAAAATGATGTGGTATACTAGGCGCGTATGGAATCATTGATCAGGAGGGTTTTACCATGAAGCATATCAAATCTTTGAGTACAAGAAATCTGAAAGAGTCCATGAAGAAGGGCGGATGCGGCGAGTGCCAGACATCCTGCCAGTCAGCATGCAAGACATCCTGCACAGTCGGCAATCAGAGTTGTGAGAGCGTTAGGAGCAAATAGGGTGTCATCGGCGTCGGGACAGGAATAGGAATATTCGGTTTGCGGATAAGCAGCGATCTTTTGTCGCTGCTTATATTACGTGTTGTAGTGACGCGGTACGCAAAGCGTTTCCTGTCTTTCGTAAAAATGATAAGACAGACGGACATCGCAGAAGGGAAATAAAATTATTGTGATACACCAGTATAAGAATAACGGTTATAACATCGTGCTCGATGTAAACAGCGGTTCCGTTCACGTGGTGGACGACATCGTCTATGATGTTTTGCCGGTTGTGGAACGAAAGCTCGGAGAGAATGTGACAGATTTGTCAGAATTGACATCTGCCGCCGCAGCAGAGCTTTCTTATCCTGAGGAAGAGCTTCGTGAGGCTGTGGAGGAAATCCTCACACTTAAGGAGGAAGGAAGTCTCTTCACGGAGGACATTTACAGAGATTATATTTTTGACTTTAAGAACCGGCAGACGGTGGTCAAGGCGCTGTGTCTGCATATCGCCCATGACTGTAATCTGGCATGCCGGTATTGTTTTGCGGAGGAAGGGGAATATCACGGCAGACGTGCTCTGATGAGCTATGAGGTCGGGCGCAAGGCACTTGATTTCCTCGTGAGAAATTCCGGAAACAGAGTCAATCTGGAGGTTGACTTCTTCGGCGGGGAACCGCTGATGAACTGGCAGGTCGTGAAGGATCTGGTGGCATACGGCAGGAGCCTTGAGGAACCGTGGCATAAGAAGTTCCGGTTTACATTGACCACAAACGGTATCCTTTTGAATGATGAGGTGCAGGAGTTTGTCAACAAAGAGATGGCGAATGTGGTGCTCAGCATCGACGGCAGGAAGGAAGTCCATGACAGGATGAGACCTTTCCGCGGCGGGCAGGGCAGTTATGACATCGTCGTTCCAAAGTATCAGAAGCTGGCTGAGAGCCGGAATCAGACAAACTATTATGTGCGTGGGACATTTACCAGACACAATCTGGATTTCGCGTCAGACGTGATGCACCTGGCGGATCTGGGCTTTGAGCAGATTTCCGTGGAGCCGGTGGTGGCGGCCGAGGATGAGGAGTATGCGATCCGCAAGGAGGATATCCCGCGTATTCTCGAAGAGTACGATAAACTGGCGGTGGAATTGATTCGCAGAAAAAAAGAAGGAAAAGGTGTTAATTTCTTTCATTTTATGATAGATTTAGAGGGAGGTCCCTGTGTGGCAAAGCGCCTCTCAGGCTGTGGCTCCGGCACGGAGTATCTGGCGGTGACGCCCTGGGGAGATTTCTATCCCTGCCATCAGTTCGTCGGACACGAGGAATTTTTGATGGGCAATGTAGATGAAGGCATTGTACGAACGGATATCAGAGACAACTTCAAATCCTGTAATGTCTATGCCAAGGACAAGTGTAAGGAGTGTTTCGCCAGATTTTACTGCAGCGGTGGTTGTGCGGCAAACTCCTACAACTTTCACGGAAACATCAATGATGCATACGATATCGGCTGCGAACTGCAGCGCAAGAGGATTGAGTGTGCCATAATGATAAAGGCGGCATTGGCCGAATAAGAAGGAGATACAAAAAATGAAAAAAAAGAGGAATGCGATTATTACTCTGGTCGTTCTGGCTGCGCTGTTGGGATTTCTTGCCTACACGGCGATTGTCGGAATCGGAGCAGAGAAGGCCGGCGCGGCAAGCGGGATCAAACAGGGACTTGATCTGGCGGGCGGTGTCAGCATCACTTACCAGGTAGTCGGTGAGGAGGAACCCTCCGAAGCTGATATGGCGGATACCATCTACAAGCTGCAGAGGCGTGTGGAGGGTTACAGTACAGAGGCACAGGTATATAAGGAAGGAAGCGACAGGATCAACATCGAGATCCCCGGCGTTTCTGATGCCAATGCGATTCTGGAGGAGCTTGGCAAGCCCGGATCTCTGGTCTTTATGAATTCCAGCGGAGCTGAGGTCTTAAACGGCACAGACGTTGCCGATGCACAGGCGGGAACCCAGCAGGATAAAATGGGCAACAAGCAGGTGGTAGTGCAGTTGAAACTGACCGATGAGGGAGCAACGAAGTTTGCGGTTGCGACCGCGCTCGCGGCACCGACTCACGATATCATCTATATTATTTATGACAATATGATCATCAGCGCTCCTTCCGTAAACGAGGAGATCAGGGACGGTTCCGCAGTCATCACGGGAATGGCTTCCTATGAGGAGGCGGAGAAGCTTGCTTCCACGATCCGCATCGGCGGACTCAAACTGGAACTTCAGGAGCTGCGTTCCAATGTTGTGGGCGCACAGCTCGGATCGGAAGCGGTTCGTACCAGTCTGCTGGCAGGTGCGATCGGTATGGCGCTTGTCGTACTTTTTATGATCGTGGTTTACTATGTTCCGGGTCTGGCGGCATCTCTGGCGCTGGCGATCTATACAGGACTGATCGCAGTATTGTTAAATGCATTTGACGTGACGCTGACACTGCCGGGTATCGCAGGTATTATCTTAAGTATCGGTATGGCGGTGGATGCGAACGTAATCATATTTGCGAGGATCCGTGAGGAACTTGCCACCGGCAAGACGGTTCAGTCGGCGGTCAAGATCGGCTTCCAGAAAGCGCTGTCGGCGATCATTGACGGAAATGTCACCACATTGATTGCAGCGATTGTGCTCGGCTTCAAGGGATCGGGATCGGTGAAGGGCTTTGCCCAGACACTGGCGCTCGGTATTGTTCTCTCCATGTTCACGGCGCTGTTCATTACAAGATGGATCCTGAATGCGTTCTATACGCTGGGACTCAAGGATGTGAAATTCTACGGTGTGGCAAAGGAGAAGAAGACGATCAACTTCCTTTCCAAAAAGAATATTTTCTTTGCGATTTCCATCATCCTGATCCTTTCCAATATCGCGTTTATGGGAATCAATAAGGCAAATACGGGCGAGATCCTGAATTACAGTCTGGAGTTTAAGGGTGGTACTTCCACCAATATCACATTCAACGAGGATATGAGCATTGAGGACATCGATGCGCAGGTTGTTCCGGTGATCGAGAAGATCACGGGAGATGGCAATATCCAGACACAGAAGGTCAGCGGCACGAACGAAGTGATCGTAAAGACGCGGACGCTTTCCGTGGAAGAGAGAGAACAGCTCAATCAGCAGTTGAGCGATACCTTTGGAGTGGATCAGGAGAAGATCACGGCGGAGACGATCAGTTCCACGATCAGTTCGGAGATGAGGGCGGATGCCATCATTGCGGTGTTGATCGCGACGGCATGTATGCTGCTCTATATCTGGTTCCGCTTCAAGGATGTGCGCTTCGCAGCCAGTGCGGTAGCGGCGCTCGTACATGATGTCCTGGTGGTGCTTGCTTTTTATGCAGCGCTGAAGATCTCTGTGGGCAGTACGTTTATCGCATGTATGCTGACGATCGTCGGTTATTCGATCAATGCGACTATCGTTATCTTTGACCGTATCCGTGAGAATATGGGACTTGCAGGCAAGAAGGATGAACTGGCGGATGTTGTCAATAAGAGTATTTCCCAGACGCTGTCCAGAAGTATTTTCACTTCCCTGACAACATTCTTCATGGTGGCAGCGCTGTTTGTGCTGGGAGTGACCTCGATCCGTGAGTTTGCACTGCCTCTGATGGCAGGTATCATCTGCGGAACTTACTCCTCCATCTGTGTGGCAGGTTCTCTGTGGTATGTGCTCCGCACAAAACTCGGCAGCAAAAAGAAATAACAGCAAACGGGTAGTAAATGTAAAGTGATAAAAAAAAAGCCCCTCCGCATACGTCAAAAGAATTAAGATGCGGAGGGGCTCTTAGCATAAAAAGACGGACGAAGAGCTGATCGTGAGATCGTCTGTCGCGAGGACAGAATGAGACGGGAAAAATGGGTTGTAGCTGCCAAAAAGGCAGATTTTGACAAGATTGGAGAGCGGTTCGGCATCGATCCGGTTGTGGCGCGTATCATCCGCAACCGTGACATTGAGGGAGATGAGGAGATTGAGCGGTATCTGTACGGGACACTGTCGCAGCTCCATGATCCGCGCAGTCTGTATGGAATGGATACAGCGGTGGAGATCCTTAAGGATAAAATCACGCATCATAAGAAGATCCGTGTGATCGGAGATTATGATGTGGACGGAATCATGTCATCCTATATTCTCATAAAGGGACTCAGGCTGTTGGGAGCGGATGCGGATGTGGTGATCCCCCACCGGATTCAGGACGGATACGGACTGAATGATGATCTGATCGAGAAGGCAGATCAGGATGGCGTGGACACGATCCTGACATGTGACAACGGCATTGCCGCTTACAGTCAGGTGGAACTGGCAAACCGTATGGGGATGACGGTGGTGGTCACGGATCATCACGAAGTGCCCTATGAGGAAGGGCCGGACGGGAGAACGTATATCCTGCCGCCGGCAGTGGCGGTGGTCGATCCGAAGCAGCCTGCGTGCAGTTATCCTTTCAAGGGAATCTGCGGAGCGGTGGTTGCGTTGAAACTCATGCAGGAACTGCTCGGGAAAGTACCGGAGGACTTTATGGAGGCTGCCGCCTTTGCTACGGTCTGTGATGTGATGGAGTTGGTGGATGAGAACCGGATCCTGGTCAAATACGGACTGAAAGCGATGGAACACTCGCACAACATTGGACTTGCCGCGTTGATCGAGGTATGTGATCTGCGTGACAAACCGTTGTCCGCATACCATGTCGGATTTATCCTGGGACCTTGTATGAATGCGACCGGCAGACTGGATACGGCGAAGCGGGCACTGAAGCTTCTCCTGAGTGAGAATCGTGCTGAGGCGGTATCGATCGCCACGGAGTTAAAGAATCTGAATGAGAGCCGCAAGGAGATGACGTCTGACGGTGTGGAGCAGGCGGTCCGGCTGATTGAAGAGAAGGGACTTGCAGACAGGAAGGTGCTGGTCCTGTATCTGCCGGACTGTCATGAGAGTCTTGCGGGAATCATCGCGGGACGAATCCGTGAGATGTATGGCAGGCCTGTTTTTGTGCTCACGGATAGTGAGGATGGGATCAAGGGCTCCGGCAGATCGATCGAAGCTTATTCCATGTATGAGGAACTGAGTAAGTGTAAGGATCTGTTCACCCGCTACGGCGGTCACAGAATGGCGGCGGGCGTATCCATGCCGGCGGGAAATCTGGAGGAGTTTGCCAGACGTATGGAAGAAGAGTGCCACCTCGCGCCGGAAGATTATGTGGAGAAGGTGCGCATTGATGTGGCGATGCCCTTTTCTTATGTAAATGAAGAACTGATCCGGCAGTTTTCCCTGTTGGAGCCGTTTGGAAACGGCAACCCGAAGCCGTTGTTCGCCCAGAAAAACCTGGAGCTTGACAGTGTGAGGATCCTGGGTAAAAATCAGAATGTCGGGAAATACAGAGTGACGGACGAATACGGAGGACACTATGAACTGACATTTTTCGGAGATCAGACGGAATTGCAGCAGGCCTGGGAGCAGAAAGGCGCTTTGAGTGTGACGTATTATCCGCAGATCAATGTGTATCGCGGGAGATCGGAAATACAGTTTGTTATACAGAATTATCAGTAAATTTGATGGGAGAGAATATATGAGTGAAAAACGACTGGATTATCTGGATATGGTGAAGGGGATCGGCATCATCCTCGTGGTGGTCGGTCATTCTACTTATGTGTCTGACGGGACACTGACCTGGCTGGCCTCTTTTCATATGCCGCTGTTTTTTATTCTGTCGGGACTTTTGTTCGCGTATAAGGGATCTGACGGGGAGCCTTTTACAAAGTATGTTAAGAAAAGGTTTGCAGGGATGATGATCCCCTATTTCTGGTTCAGCCTCATCTACATCGGAGTTGATTTCTATTATCTGTATGCACATCCGGAGATCATGAATCTGACCTTTATCTGGAATGCGGCGCTGCAGGCGCTTTCGCTGTTCGGAATTTCCGTGCTGTGGTTCCTGCCGGCGATCTTTCTGGGAGAGATCGGCTTTTACGGTCTGGTGAAGCGGTGCAAGTGGTGGATGCTCGGGATCTTAGCCTGTGTGTTTGCCTTTGTGCCGGATCTGGGGATGAAGGCGCTCAGTGCAACGCTTAAGATGGAGGAAAACTGGTTCAATGTCTGGCTCGGTGATCTGATCATGGCGCTGCTTCGTGTGTTCCCGGCGATCACCTTCCTGATCATCGGATATGGGCTTTACTGCGTGCTGATGAGCTGGTCTTTAAAGCCTGTGTATGAGATCCTGCTCGGAATCGGCTGTATGGTGCTCAATGCGGCGGTGGCGTTCGCAAACGGCAGGGTGGACATGCATTTTCTCGTATTTAATAATGTGGGACTGTATTATCTGGGCGCATGCAGCGCTACGGTGGGACTGATCTTAATCTGCCGCAATCTAAAGCCTCTGTGGCTGTTATGTTTCCTCGGCAGCAATTCCCTGATCGTCATGCTGACGCATCTGGACTGCCAGATTATGAGCAATGCCATCCGCTTTGCGGTGGGGATGAATCAGTTTATCCCCCGGGCAAAGGATCTGATGCTCAGGGTCAATCTGTATGCGGCGCTGCTCGTCGGAGAAATTATCTGTATTGTTGTGATTAACCGGTATCTCTTTTTCCTGATCGGAAGGAAAAAGCCTGTGAAGATGCAGGCACCTTTGGATTAAACAGGCCGGAATCCGTCCATACTACTAGCCAAAAGACAGGAAGGCGGTGGCGTATGCGGATACCGAGACATGTGGCAATCATACCGGACGGCAACAGGCGATGGGCAGTGCGTGAGGGGAAAAAGAAAGAGGAAGGATACCGGGACGGGATCGGTCCGGGGCTGGAAGCGTTTCGGATCCTTCGGGAACTGGGCGTGGAGGAACTGACCTATTACGGGTTCACGGCGGACAATGTCAAGCGCCCAACCGGACAGCGGGTCGCGTTTACCGAAGCCTGTGTGAAGGCGGTAAAGGTTCTGTCCGGAGAGGATGCGGAGCTGTTGGTCGTGGGAAATGCAGAGAGTAAGGTGTTCCCGGACGAACTGAAGCCTTATGTGACCAGAAAGAAGTTCGGGGCAGGTGGCATAAAGGTAAATTTCCTCGTCAATTACAGCCCGGAGTGGGATCTCGGCTATGACAGGAACCGCGGGAGTCTTGGCGCTTTTCTGCACAGCGAACAGATATCGCGCATCGACCTTCTGATTCGCTGGGGAGGACGGAGACGCTTATCGGGATTTCTCCCGCTCCAGACGGTTTATTCCGATATTTATGTACTCGATGCATACTGGCCGGATTTTTGCAGAGAGCATATCCGGGAGGCGCTTGTCTGGTATGATAGGCAGGACGTGACGCTGGGCGGATAAATGAATGGGCGGATAAACGATCGGGCGGTGAAAAGACCGTCCGTATTCCTTGACTTTTGTCGGAGATACTTTATAATTTTTATATGGATTCTAAAATAGGCGGTAATGTTGCCTGAACATAGGAGGAACAGATATGACAATTAATACTACGGTAACGGGAACGGAACTTAACATTGCACTGGAAGGACGTCTGGATACCAACACGGCGCCCGAACTGGAAGCGGAACTGAAGAAGAGTGTTGCGGGAATCACCAGCCTTGTGATCGATATTGAGAAACTGGAGTATATCTCTTCCGCCGGACTCAGAGTTCTGCTTTCGGCTCATAAGATCATGAGCAAACAGGGAACCATGGTCATAAAGAATGTCCGTGACGAAGTGAGAGAGATCTTTGAAGTGACAGGGTTTGATGAGATCCTGAATATCGAATAAAAAGCGTAAATCATTACGGATTTCAGGGGGCTTTATGGAAATGGACAAATTAACTGTCGAAGCAAAAACCGAAAATCTGGAAGAAGTGCTTGGATTTGTGGACAGGCATCTGGAAGAGAAGGATTGTTCACCGAAGGTAAGTGTGCAGATCGATGTGGCGGTGGAGGAGTTGTTCGTCAACATTGCCCACTATGCTTACAGTCCGGGGACAGGCAGTGCAACGATCGGAGTGGAGATGTTTGAGGATCCGGCAGCAATCGCCATTACCTTTACGGATCAGGGGAAACCGTTTGATCCTCTGGCAAAGGAGGATCCGGATATCACGCTTTCCGCAGAAGAACGTCAGATCGGCGGACTCGGGATTTATATGGTCAAGAAAAGCATGGATGACATTGCCTACGAGTACAAGGATGGGCAGAATATTCTGCGCATCAAAAAGAATCTTGACACTCTGTAGGGATGGAAACCGGCTGACGGGAAGATACGGCATTGGGGAGAAGACGGGATGAATACAAAAAAGATTAGACTGTCGTTAATGACGGGGGCTGTCCTTGTCATTTTAATCGATATGTTTTTTCTGTGGATCTTGAATATGAATGAGGCGGAAGCGGTACAGCAGACGTTAAAGCTGTGTATCCTGATTCTGGCTGCCGTGGTGATTGCCGCGATCATTCTGTTTTTCTTAAAAGGACCGGTCTTTAACATTTACGGGCAGGTAGAGACGGGAAATATCATGGCGATGCTGATATCCGTCCTTGTCATCATGCAGCTTGCGTTCTCGTTTGAGATCTTTTCCCAGAAAGATCAGGAAATGCGCTCCGAAATGTATGGTGATATGCGCTATATCATCGCACAGCTGGAAAACTGTACGGACAGTGAACAGCTGCAGCAGATTCTGGAGGAAGCAGCCGCGGAGTTTGATAGCATCGGAGTCGTGGATATCGCGGGTCCGGATGATGTGATCCTGCGGTCTTCCGATACAGGGCGTGTCTCAATGAGTGAGGGCACGGCGGAGTACATATTTCCATTTTACAATGATTGTCACATCGTATTTCATATGAATCATAATTATCGGGGCAGGCAGATCTTTCAGATCTGGCTGAATCTGGCAACTACACTCGTCATAGCCATCTTTTTTTCCGTGGAAATGGTATGGGGCATGATCGGGATGATAAAGAACAAGAACGAATCTGACAGCCGCAGACCGGCGGCGCTTGCCTATGTCCGTCAGATCGCATTCCTGTTCTATTTTGCATCCCGCTTATCCTCCGCATTTATTACAATTATGGCAAAGAATCTGGGACAGTCACTGTTCGGATCGGGTTCCAATATGGCAGCAGGTGTTCCGCAGTCGGCGGAAACCCTGTTCACTTGTGTTGCCATTTTTGCGACGACGGCGCTTCTGGAGAAAAAGGGATGGAAGTTTCCGTTCGGTGTCGGACTTGCTTTTGTAGCTTTCGGAACACTGCTCAGCGGTCTGTCACCCACGTTGCCTGTCTTTATCCTGGCGAGAGGCATTGTCGGGCTCGGATATGGCTTCTGCTGGATGACACTCCGCAATCTCGCGCTGTTCGGACAGGATGAGAAGGAGAAGACATGGGGATTTTCCATGCTGAATGCGGGATTGTATGCGGGTATGAACTGCGGTTCGGCGCTTGGATCCATCCTGGCGGAGCGCTTCGGCTACCGGAATGTATTTTTCCTTGCGACTGCATTGACGGTGCTGTGCAGCATTTTTATCATACGGATGGAGAATGCGGTTCTCCCGAAGACCGGAAGAGACAAACGGGAAAAGACCACAGTGTCTCTGGATCTGTCGGAAAAACTGCGGGTGTTTCTGTTTGCAGTCTTAATGATCACGCCGTCCTGTATCGTTGCGTCTTATCTCAGTTACTTCCTGCCTCTGTATTATGAGAGTATCGGAAGGAGCGTCTCGGATGTGGGAAGGGCGCAGCTTTTGTATGGTCTGATCATCGTATACGTAGGTCCCGTTCTCTCGGCGAAGATTATCGAGAAGACGGGAAATCTGCTATGGGCAAACATTGCATACAATACGATCTTTTCCGTCGGTCTGATTATCGCAGGTGGTCTGGGCGGGATCGTGCCGTCCATTCTTGCGGTTATTTTTCTCGGTGTTGCCGACAGTTTCGGATTTGGCGTGCAGAACAACTATTTTCTGGCGTTTCCGGCGGTATCATCACTGGGTGAGAGCAAATCGCTGTCATACTTAAGCTTCCTAAAGAAAATAACGGAGATGCTCGGGCCGACCGCGTACGCTGTTATGATCTCTCTCGGGTTTGAGAGGGGACTGCTTGCAATGGGAATTCTGTTTGTGGCAGCCGTACTTTTGTTTGGAGCATCGCAGATATTGGGGAAAAAGAGGGGATATGTATCATGAGAGTGGGGATTGTGTACGGAGGTACCTCCAGTGAGGCGGAGGCTTCCGAAAAGAATGCCAAGTCGATTGAGGGAGCACTTCGTACAAAAGGGTATGATGTCCTCATGCTGGAATACGGACCGGATATGATCCGGAGGATCCGTGACAATGCGGTTGATATCGTATATCTCTGTGTGCAGGGCAAATATCACGGGGACGGAAC
>CAMGRE010000009.1 GCA_946061355.1 uncultured bacterium
CAGACTTTCTCACCTGAGTCTTGTGAGCCTCATATGCTACCTTATACGCTTTCTCGATCAGAGAGATGTCATCGGAAGGATGATATTTTTTAACGCGCGAAATTAAGTCCTGATATAAGGTTTCAGGACTTTGAAATTCCGCGATCTGTTCGATTCTTCCTTCGTCAAATACAACTTTCTGCTTCTCTTCTGCCATATAAGTCACCAGCCAAAAAAACTATTTTCCCTCGTAGCGGATTGCCGACTCCAGTCTGTAATCGCTGATCCGCTCTCTGCCTTTCAGTCCGGCAAGCTCCATGAGCACTACGACGCCAACAACTTCACCGCCGAGCGACTCGATCAGACGAATCATTGCCTCCGTCGTACCGCCCGTTGCGATCAGATCATCAACGATCAGAACTTTCTGTCCTTTCTGAATGGAATCCTTGTGCATCTCTATGGTCGCTTTGCCATATTCCAGATCATAATCCATAGATACTGTCTCGCAGGGAAGTTTTCCCTTCTTGCGGATCAGTACAAAAGGTTTCCTGTTATTATATGCAATGGGCATACCAAAGATAAATCCTCTGGATTCCGGTCCGACCACCACGTCATAATCAATATCTTTGATCAGATCCTGCATGGTATCGATCGCGAGATGAAGCCCTTCCGCATCCTGCAGCACACTTGTCACATCTCTGAAGATGATTCCCTTCTCCGGAAAATCCGGTATACTTCTCACATATTCTTCCAACTTTTTCACAGTTTTTCTCTCCATTTCCCGGACTTTTGACAAAATCCGCACACTATGTATTAAAGCGCTCTTTTTTGATTATATTATTTTTTCACGGGAAAGTCAAAAACTTTGCGTCTTTGACACATTACATATCCTCATCCTGAATCTCATCAATCTCAGAGTAATCGTAATGTCCGAGCAGTTTTCCGTAATAATTGGCGGGACTATAGCTGTATTTGGCAACTCCGACTCCTCCGGGAAGTGTCGCCGCAATCTGTTGATCTGTCGTTTTTATATAAGTCCCGATGGAAAAATCCGCTCTTCCCTGCCGTCCCTGCATGATCCCCTGCTCCACGAAATGTCTGAGGAGTTCGGGCGGATTCATGCCGATCGACTGCTGCAGATCCGGATTATGATCATAATAATAATCACAGTCAAACACCGACGAATAATCCCTTCCGTTATAGGTTGTGGCCGTCACAACCGCCTCCGGTTTATTTAACAGATACGGATTCTTAAGGCACTCCTGCAAGATCAGATAATAGGCATCCTCCATACCCCGTCTCTGCAGATAATCCTGCGCGTAAGCAGCCAGTTCATTATAATCAAGCAGATACCCGTTATCCAGGAACATCTCCAGATTCCGGTACGCCGCGCTGACCATGTTCAAAGTGATCTCACGTTTCTCCTGCTGCCCGTCAGGGCTGAAATTCCAGTAATACCGTTCCACTTCCGACAAATACTTTCCGGACCAGGCGTCAGGATCCGGATTTCCGGTCATCCTGCGCATCGCTTCCATTGTTGTAAACTCTGTGTTATGTTGTACCTCTGCAGCATTCGCCGTAATTCCCATTCCCATGATCATAACTGCCGGAATCACTGTGCATATGATTTTCCTTATCCAGCCTGCAATCCTCATTCTCCTGCCTCCATCCCATTCGATCTAATCTATGGCATTTTGTTTTTCAGAATAATTACTATATTTTCCTCTATGATACAACATCCACGGAATTTGTACAATATGCAGAAAGGCTGCCGCATTATGCGACAGCCCTACTATCCTGAACGTATCTCTTTTCAGGACGGATATTACATCATTCCGCCCATTCCGCCGCCTGCAGGCATTGCAGGTGTCTCTTCTTTGATCGTTGAGACAACGGCCTCTGTGGTGAGCAATGTGGATGCAACGCTGGTTGCATTCTGCAGTGCGCTCCTTGTCACCTTTGCGGGATCAAGGATTCCTGCTTTCACCATATCAACATACTCCTCATTCAGAGCGTCAAAGCCGATTCCTACCTCGGACTCTCTCACCTTATTGATGATGACGCTGCCTTCCAGACCTGCATTTGCAGCGATGTGGAACAGAGGAGCCTCCAGAGCCTTCAGCACGATACCTGCACCTGTCTTCTCATCGCCCTCAAGCTTCTCAGCCATCTTGGCAACTTCCTTGGAAGCATGGATATAAGCGGATCCGCCACCGGAGATAATACCTTCCTCCGCTGCCGCTCTCGTCGCATTCAGAGCATCCTCCATACGAAGTTTTGCTTCTTTCATCTCTGTCTCGGTAGCAGCGCCTACACGGATCACTGCAACACCGCCGGACAGTTTTGCAAGTCTCTCCTGCAGTTTCTCTTTATCAAAATCAGATGTGGTCTCCTCGATCTGTTTCTTAATCTGAGCCACTCTTGCCTGGATAGCCTCCTTGTCGCCTGCACCGTCTACGATCACGGTATTCTCTTTCTGAACCTTAACAGACTTTGCACGGCCGAGCTGATCCAGCTTCGTCTCCTTCAGATCCAGTCCGAGTTCATCGGAAATCACCTGACCGCCTGTAAGGATCGCGATATCCTCAAGCATTGCTTTTCTTCTATCACCATAACCGGGTGCCTTAACAGCAACTACGTTGAAAGTTCCGCGCAGCTTGTTGACAATCAGAGTGGTAAGAGCCTCGCCCTCAACATCCTCTGCAATGATCAGAAGCTTAGCGCCGGACTGTACGATCTGCTCAAGAATAGGAAGAATCTCCTGAATGTTGCTGATCTTCTTATCTGTGATCAGGATGTACGGATCTTCCAGAACTGCTTCCATCTTATCCATATCAGTAGCCATATAAGCTGAGATATAGCCTCTGTCAAACTGCATACCTTCTACCAGATCAAGCTCTGTCTTCATGGTCTTGCTCTCTTCGATGGTGATAACGCCGTCGCCTGTCACCTTCTCCATTGCATCCGCAACCATGTTTCCGACTTCCTCATCCCCTGAAGAAACGGCTGCAACTCTTGCGAACTGCTCTTTGCCACTCACCTTGGAGCTCATCTTTGCGATTGCCTCCACCGCACAGTCGGTAGCCTTCTTCATACCTTTTCTGAGGATGATCGGGTTTGCTCCCGCAGCCAGATTCTTCATGCCGGCATTGATCATTGCCTGTGCCAGAACGGTCGCTGTTGTGGTACCGTCACCTGCGACATCATTTGTCTTGGTCGCAACTTCTTTTACGATCTGTGCGCCCATGTTCTCAAAGCCATCCTCAAGCTCGATCTCTTTTGCGATCGTCACACCATCATTAGTGATCAGGGGAGCGCCGTATGATTTATCCAGTACAACATTTCTTCCCTTAGGTCCAAGTGTTACGCGGACGGTATCCGCCAGTTTGTTCACGCCGCTTTCCAGTGCCTTACGTGCGTCTGCTCCGTATTTTAATTCTTTAGCCATGTCTCATTACCTCCAAAATTTATTTTAATCTGTCTTACCTGCTTACTGAATCACTGCCAAAATGTCGTTCTGTTTCACTACGATCAGCTCTTCCTCATCCAGCTTCACTTCTGTTCCCGCATACTTGGAATAGATCACCTGATCGCCAACCTTGACTTCCATCTTCACTTCTTTGCCGTCAACCACACCGCCGGGACCTACTGCAACCACCTCAGCCTGCTGCGGTTTCTCTTTGCTCTGACCCGGAAGAACGATACCGGATTTCGTCGTCTCTTCTGCAACCAACTGCTTTAATACAACTCTGTCTCCTAAAGGTACTAATTTCATAAAAATTGCCTCCTTACATCTACCTGCTTCTTTGCAATGGTTTTCATTTTATTAGCACTCACTTTTGTCGAGTGCTAATCACTATCCATATATTAGTTTCTTCGATATCGTTATGCAACTCCGAACAGCTTTTTCTTTTTAACTTTTTCTCTTATTTTCTATTGTTTTCTTTTGTTTTCTTTTCTTTTCATATTTTTTGTGTGTTCGGCAATTTAATATATATTTTAGAATTGACAATTTTATGCTCACTCATCCGCCTGTTTTCGTTTTTCTCCTGCCTTCCAGCTCTCATCCGGCGAGCAGTTCCAGACAATCTGTGTTCCGTCGGAATAAGCAACAACGCTTCCCTGCTGATCGGTGCGGTAAATTTTGCTTCCCATTTGGCGAAACAGATTCATGGACTGCGCATGCGGATGTCCGTAGTCGTTATCCTCTCCACAGCTGATCACAACGTATTTGGGCGACACTGCCTTCAGGAACTCTTCTGAATTGGAAGTGGAGCTTCCGTGGTGCCCCGCCTGGAACACATCAGCTTTTACGTGCGCACCGGATTCCAGGATATCCTCCTCGGCCTCAGCCTCCGCATCTCCCGTAAACAGGAATCGGTTCTGTCCGTTCTGCAGCAGAATGGAAATGGAATTGTTATTGGCATCCCGATATTCCTTCAGGGGCGCTATGACAGTGAAGCATGCACGCCCCAGCATATAGGAATCCCCCGGCTGGGGCACTGTCTTTTCCATATTCCGATAGGAAAGCGCCTCCAGCACATCCCGATATGTGTTATTGTCCTTCTCAAACTCCGGCATCATCACCGTGTCACATTCATATTTTGTGATGACCACATCAAGTCCTCCGATGTGATCCGCATCCGGATGCGTCCCGATCACATAGTCCAAATGCTTCACGCCCTGCTTGCGCAGGTAATTCTGCACCGCCGTACCCTTGCTGTTATCCCCGGCATCGATCAGAAGAGCGTGTCCATCACAGAGTACCACCGTGGCATCCCCCTGCCCGACATCAATATAATGCACTTCCAGGCGACCGGGGTTCTTCTCGTCAAACGTAGCCTGCTGTTTGTGTTCCGGATGGGATGTCTGATCGGACTGCATTCCGCTCCACATCCCCGATATGATCTCTTTTGCACTGTCCCAGAGTCCGGCAGCCACATTCCTGCCGCCGGCTATGCCAAGCGTAAATACGATCAGCAGGATCAACAAACCGCTCAATTTATCCTTTCCGGCAAAAGAAAAGCCGGTACGTTTGCCCGGCTTTTTTCTGCTGTTTCGCTTTGTGTTCCTTTTTCTGTAACTACTGTTATTTTTATTGTTCTGCATGAATTCAAATCCTGACTTTATATATTTCTGTGAAGTCTTGCCTGATATGCGCTATCCTGCTTCATCTCAAATTTGTCCTCGAACATCTTGTACTCTGCCTCCGCAAAGACATCATTCAGTTTCTCCTCCACATTTGTCTTCATCATCACACCTACCGCGATAGAAGGAGAAAGGATCTCATCCTCATATTCCTGACAGGAACGTTTAATTTGGTTGACATAATTCTCAACTTCTCCATCCTCCGGAAGAGGAATCACGATACGGAACACATCTCCGTCCACTCTGCCGATCACATATTCCTCTCTCGCACAGCTACGGATCTGTTCTGCGATCACACGGATCAATCTGTCACTTTCTTCCACGCCGTAATGGTCATTGACGAACTTCCAGTCATTGATATTTGCCTCCAGCGCCGCTAACGGTACCACTTCGGAACGATCCAGTACCTTAACACGCTCCTCAAAGAACGTCTTGTTCAAGACTCCCGTGAGCACGTCCTCCTTACTGCCCTGCAAAACTGTTCTGCCCTGTGCCAGCCGGCTCTCCATCTCATCTATGTACATAGCACGCTCTCTGCCTTCATATGACTCCTGTCCGAGGCGTTCCCACATTACCACAAGTTCCTCAAGGAAACGTCCTGCCAGTTCCGTCTTATCGGAATCCACCTTATCCAGACGACTGTAGACATGCCCGACAGTGCGGTTCTCCACCCGGAGTTTTCTGCCCGGCGCATTAACCACATCCGGCCTGAAATCAGCAAAATTTCCTACGGAGATCATTTTTTCCCCATGGCGCTCTGTAACCAGTACCTGTATGCCGGTCAGCTGTTCAAGACATTTCAGCTGTTCTCTCATTTCCTGAATCTCTACAAGATTCTCCAACCGGTAATTCCTGATATTTTCCTTCAGCCTTTTTTCCAAAGGAACCTCTCTGTACCCCATGCGTCATACCTCTCATTCGTTGATGTGATTTTATTATATCGGTTTTTGCTGTATTTGTCTAGGAACAATAGGCGCACAATGGGCACTGTTTTTTAGTGTTATGTAAACAAAAACAGGAAGCCCGCTCGCAGGCTTCCCGTCTCTGATCAATTCTGAATTATTCAGCTTCTGTCTCAGCTGTCTCTGTCTCAGCTGCTTCCTCTGTCTCGGTTGCTTCTGTCTCAGCTTCCTCTGTCTCAGCTGCTTCAGTCTCAGCTTCCTCTGTCTCGGCTGCTTCAGTCTCAGCTTCCTCTGTCTCGACTGTCTCTGTCTCAGCCTCAACAGTCTCCTCAACGACTGCTGCCTCTGTCTCAGCTGTTGTCTCTGCTGCTGTGGAGCCGCATGCAACTGCCATTGCAGATGTCATCATCACTGCCATTACTACTGCTAATACTCTCTTTTTCATAATTTTTTCCTCCTACTTATGTCTGAAAATTTGTCTCAGCCGTTACAGACAGCCACAACCTTTCGATTGCTCTTCTCTCTGTCAACCGGCTACGTGTAGGAGTATAACGCAGTTGATTAAATTTGTAAACAGTTTTTGAACGAAAAATGAACATTTTAAGAATTTCATAAGTTTTGTTCATTTTTTGTTCATAATTTTCCCTGCATTTATACAGTTTGTCTGTTATAAAAGTCTTTTGACCATCATAACGCATATTTTCTACAGCGTCCGGTACAGCATTTCCAGAATATCTACACATTTATCAATTCCGAATCTGCTCCGGTCCAGCGTGATATCATAGCTGTCCACATCGCCCCACTTATATTCCGTATAATAATTATAGTAGGCCGCCCGCTGCTTATCCGTCTTTTTGATCAGTGCAACAGCATCTTCGGGCGACAGGCTGTAATGCTCGCTGACGATTTTTTTCTTCGTCTCCATATCCGCATGAATGAATACGCTGAGCATCCGCTCATTTCCCCGCAGGATATAATCAGCACCTCTTCCTATAATAATACACGGACTCTGGTTTGCCAGATCCTTAATGATCTCTGCCTGCAGATTGAATAATTCCTCGTTCATCGGAACCTTCTGCATCTGATACTCCATTCCGACCTCGATTGGGAACGAATACCACTTCCTGGGACTGACTCTCTTTTCATCAACCTCAAGCAGCGCCTGATAATCGGCATTGCTCCTCTTGGATGCCATCTCGATCAGCGCCATATCATAAAAAGGTATTTTCAGCCGGTCAGACAATGTCTTGCCGATCTTCCTTCCTCCGCTGCCGAACTGACGACTGATAACGATTACCTGATTGCTCATAGACCGCTCCTTTCCGCTCCGGACATCACTTTTTTGATAAATTGAGTATACCACATTCTATCCGCTTCCGATAGTCTATAGTTCCACTGTTTTTGTCGCAATTTTCTCCCGGAAGCGGATATCGTGCTCCACAAAGAGCAGCGTCGGCCGATACTGCAGGATAAGCTTTTCAAGCTGCATTCGTGAGAAAACATCGATGTAATTGAGTGGCTCATCCCACAGATACAGATGTGCGGGCGTCAGCAGACTCGCAGCCAGTAAAACCTTCTTTTTCTGACCCTCGGAATACTCTTGCATATTCTTCATAAACTGCGACCGCTCGAAATCGAGCTGTCTGAGTATCGCAAAGAACAGGCTCTGTTCCAGATTCCTCCTTTCACAGAATGCTGTAAGACTCCCTTTCAGGCCCGATGTGTCCTGCGGGACATAGGAAATCACAAGCCCGGACGCCGTCTCAAAGACACCATCCCATATCAACGCTGCCTTGTTTTCCGTCTCCGCAATCTGACTGTCCGTATTCCCGGTTTCCCGTAACAGCAGTTTGATAAGAGTGGATTTGCCACAGCCGTTCCTTCCGTGCAACGCGACACGTTCTCCCGCACTTATAGCAAAGGTCACATTTTCAAAAACCAGTTTGTCTGCATCCCGATATCGAATCCCAAAATTTCTTATGTTGACCAATCTCTCTTTGTGATGTGTCAGATTTACCAGTTTCAGATCCACCGATTGTTCCAGATCCGCTAACAGCCCTTCCTTCTCCTCAATCTCGTGCTCCAGACGCTTTTCCATCTGTTTGACGCGGCTCTGCATCTTCTTTGTCTTCGCAGCAATATAGGATCTGGTTCCCAGGAAACGGTCATGTTCCTTAACCGGATCAAATCCGATCTTGGTGCGCTCATTCTTATCTGCCCACTCAGAGGTACGTGCTGCAGCCATGCGCAGCTTACCGATCTCCTTTTGGTGCTTTTGATTCTCTGCCAGCACAAACTGATCCCTGCGCTGTTTATTTTCCCACCAAGTCGAAAAATTGCCCCGCTGAACCTCAATCGTCTGCCGGTTCAGGACAAGTACATGGTCTGTACAGGCATCGAGCAGATCCCTGTCATGCGATACAAGAATAAACCCCTTTTTGGATGCCAGATATTTCTTTACGATCTCCCGCGCCGTCTCATCCAGATGGTTCGTCGGCTCATCGACCAGCAGGAATTCATTTTCCCCGGAGAAAAGAACTGCGAGCAGTACCTTTGTCTGCTCTCCGCCGCTGAGTGCCCGAAACGGGCGATACAGGATCTCCGCCTCTTCACTGAGCTGTGAAAGCTCACAGATCACCCGCCAGTCTTCACATCCCGGTTTGACTTCCTCAATAAATTCAGCTGCCGGCAGCTCCATCTGCCGTTCCGTGATCTGATACGGGAAATAATCAAACGCTGTTGCTGCGCTTATCACGCCTTGATAAGAATATTTTCCGAGCAGCAGCTTCAAAAATGTGGTCTTTCCTTTTCCGTTGCGTCCGATCAGCCCCAGCTTCCAATCGGTATCGATGGAAAAAGAACTGTTTTCAAATACCGGATCAAAACTTCCTTCATAATAAAATGTAAGATTGTTTACGCTTATCTGCGACATACACATCTCCCCTTTCCTATCAGGGTCTGACGCGGTACTGTATGCCTCCGGCAGCTTCCTTATATATCCTGTCCCTGCAACATAACGCAAAATGTAATCTCAATTTGTTTTTGCGCACAAAAAAGAGAAGACGAGGACATAATCCACTTCCGGCAACATGAAAAGCAGTAACGTATCATACCCATTACTGTTAAAATCTTCATGCACTCAAAAGTGAATTATCTCCGCATCTTCCCACCTCTTCCTTAACTCAAATCATATCCGTCCCACGTATCAACCCTCAAGGGTTCATCCTCACATACGGCTCACAGACATTTCTACTCAGGCAATGCCCGCTTCACGCCGTGGCACTTCACGGTATCGTCGTAACAGAACTGTCGTCAGAATCATTGACAGCACTTCCGTGACCGGTGCCGAGAGCCATATGCCCCGCATCCCAAACAATTCCGGCAGCACAAAGATACAAATCAACAAAAATACAATTCCTCTCATAACGGAACCGAGCGCTGACGGAAATGCTTTCCCGCAGGATGTAAAATACATGGACGTTATGATATTATATCCCATCAGCAGGAAAGAAGCAACAAAAAATATGAGCGCCTCCTGTACCATCGCCCCCACCTGCGCGTCCTTTACAAAGAGAAGGCTGTACGGGCCGGCTGCGAGAACCATCACGACCGAGAAAATGACACCTGCCGCAAACGTGATCCTGCAGGTCAGTTTCCTGTAATCCTCTGCCAGTCCATGCTCACCGGCGCCCCAGACATAGCTTACGATCGGGCTCATTCCCTGTCCGAATCCGATCACCACCATGCTGAACAGAAAGATCGTATAACCTGCGACCGTGAACGCTGACACGCCGATGGATCCGACGATCCGCAGGATCACATGATTGTAGCAGAACATGGAAATGCAGGACGCCATCTCCCCGACAAACTCCGAACTGCCGTTTAACATTGTACTGCGAAACACTTCCTTATCAAAAGAGAATCTCCCAAACCGAAAGGTCTGGGCTGCTTTTGCAAAGAATACGATCCCCGGAACGAGTGAAAGCACTCCCGAAATGATCGATGCCGCCGCAACGCCTTTGATCCCATAGCCCATCCTGCAGAATACCGCATCCAGCACAATATTCACTACCACGCCAAAGACCGTGATCATCATTGCTGCCTGCGGCTTCCCCTCCGCACGGATGAACATGCCGAGCACCGTGTTCACAACCATTACGGGATAGTATAAAAGCATGAGTTTATAATAGTTGCAGAAATGCTGTCCGAGTTCTCCCTCAGCGCCGAGAAACATCTGCACAGGTCGGAAGAATACAAAGATCAGAAGTGACACTGCCGCCGATATCACCAGTGCCGTCACCACCGTCTGATTGAAAGCGCTCCGGCACGCTTCCTTTTTCCCGTCACCGTTTAAGATCCCGGCGATCGCGCTTCCGCCGACACCTGTCATCAGCCCGCACGCCAGCAGCAAATACACGATCGGCAGACCGACATTGACAGCCGCAAGGCCTTCTTTTCCCACATAATTTCCTACAAAAAAACCGTCCGTGACCGTGACGACAGCCGTTAACAGCATCGCAATGATCGCCGGCAGGGAAAACATCATGATATAACGTCCCTTTTTCTGTTTCAGTTCCTCTAAATTCATTTTCGTCCCTCCACATCTTAAAATCTTGTCATCGTTTAAGCAGTCTTGGGAAGACTTGCGCGCCTGCCGCCCCTGACTGCGTTTCAACTTTCACATGGAGTATACCGAAAGGAATTTTTTCCTACTTCTGAATTTGTGCCATTTTTAATCCTACCTGATCGGAATGCAGATATCCAGCTCCATATAGCAGTCCTCGTCTATCTTGCGATAGATATCGTAGCCGATCCGGTTATCGATCCTGTTTCCCGTCTCTGAAAGCCAGTTGTTGAACACACTCTGATACGCCTTATAGATGAGTTGTGGGTAACCTTTATAATGATATACCGCGAACTTCCCGCCCGGGATCACCATCGTATTCGGCAATGTCTCCGACTGTGTCCTGCTGGTGATTCCGATCGCCGCGGTTTTCTGAAGCTGCAGCCGCGGATCTTCCCGATCCACGGTCATGCAGACATCATACAGACAATTTTCAACCGTAACGATCGACGGGTCATCATAGGTCACCTCCAGAAACAGCGTATCCGGTGTGATAAACTCCCGATACTTCTCCATGAAATCACACCAGTTCCCGTTCAGGTTATGATAGTCGCCCTTCCGCCGCTCATACAGGACGAAATATTCTTCCTTCTCCTCGACCGTGATATTCCGGCTGCATTCCTCAAAATCCAGCAGATCCTTTTCCGGTTCATGGAAGAAATCATTGTGTCTGAGCTCCTCCCCGATCTGTCTGCGGAAATCGACGGGCGTCCGCCCGAAATGATTCTTGAAGAGTGTGGCATAATTGGACGCAGAATACCCGTACTCCTCTCCCATCTGTGTGACAGAGCTCTCCTTCTCCACCTTCAGGCGGAAAGCGCTCTGCTCCACCTTCAGCCTCTTAATATAGGAATAAATGCTCTCACCCGTCTCCGCCTTGAAAAGCCGCTCCAGATAATATTTGGAATACCCGCACACCTGCGCGATATCGTCCACCTTCAATTCTTCCGTGGCATGCGATATGATATAGTTGATCGCATGATTTACCACCTGATTCTGCATAATATGTCGTTTCACGCAAAATTCTCCCTGCTCAACTGTGCCATGCCGAACTTTATCGTGCGCAGTTAGTCGTGCGCAATGCGCAGTATGGCTTTTGACTTGAAAAAAAGTAATTACTGTGTTATATTGTTATCAGAAATAGGGAAAGCCAGAGAAGCGGCTTACCCCGAACAGTATAGTTCTAACCTTTTTAAGGTCAGCCGTCAACTATTCGCAGTAGTTGGCGGCTATTTTCTTCCCCTGCAGATCGTGTAACACAATCCAACAAGGGTAAGCCGCCCGGCTCTCTGGTTTCCCATGCCTTTATCTTACCATGTCCGTCCATGTCTTTAAACCAAAATATATTTGTTTGATAACGTTATTTCGTTCTTTCCTATCCCGTTTGTTTCCATAGCTTATTTTCCTTGAAAAAGCGGCGCTTTTATGTATAATAGAAATGGTGCGTATCAACTGATTAATAATAGGAAAACAGAGGTATTATCATGATTCAGGCAAACAATGTTACTTATAGAGTAGGCAAGAAAGCCTTATTTGAGGATGTCAACATCAAATTCACGGAAGGAAACTGCTATGGCTTGATCGGCGCCAACGGAGCCGGAAAATCCACTTTCTTAAAGATCCTCTCCGGACAGCTCGAGACAACCAAGGGCGATATCATCATCACTCCCGGACAGCGTCTCTCCTTCTTAGAGCAGGATCATTTCAAGTATGATGAATACCCCGTCATGGATGTGGTCATCATGGGAAATGAGCGGCTCTACCAGATTATGAAGGAAAAGGATGCCATCTATGCCAAAGAAGATTTCTCCGACGAGGACGGCATCCGCGCGAGCGAACTGGAAGCGGAATTTGCGGAGATGGATGGCTGGGAAGCCGATTCCAATGCCGCTATGCTCTTAAACGGTCTGGGAATCGGAACGGAGCTTCATTATAATAATATGAAGGATCTGAACGGTAACGAGAAGGTGAAGGTACTCCTCGCCAAGGCGCTCTTCGGCAACCCGGATATCCTGTTGCTCGACGAGCCGACCAACCACCTGGATCTCGACGCTATCGCATGGCTCGAGGAATTCCTGATCGATTTTAACAATACCGTTATCGTGGTGTCCCATGACCGTTATTTCTTAAATAAAGTATGTACCCATACCGCCGATATCGACTACGGCAAGATTCAGCTCTACGCCGGCAACTACGATTTCTGGTATGAGTCCAGCCAGCTGCTGATCAAGCAGATGAAGGAAGCCAACAAGAAGAAGGAAGAAAAGATCAAAGAACTGCAGGAATTCATCTCCCGCTTCTCGGCCAACGCTTCCAAATCCAAACAGGCTACTTCCAGAAAGCGTGCGCTCGAAAAGATCGAGCTTGACGAGATCAAGCCGTCCAGCCGAAAATATCCTTATATTGATTTCCGCCCGGACCGTGAAATCGGAAACGAAGTGCTTACCGTAGAGGGTATCTCCAAAACCATCAACGGAGAAAAGGTATTAAACAATATCACCTTTATTATGAATCACAATGACAAGATCGCCTTTGTCGGCGGAAATGAACTGGCAAAGACAACGCTGTTCCAGATCCTGATGGGCGAGATGGAGCCGGATGAGGGTACGTTCAAATGGGGCGTCACCACTTCGCAGGCATATTTCCCCAAGGACAGCACAGAAGAATTTAATAACGATTTAACAATCACAGACTGGCTCACAGGCTACTCTCCTGTAAAGGATGTCACCTATGTGCGCGGCTTCCTCGGCAGAATGCTCTTCGCCGGTGAGGATGGCGTGAAAAAGGTAAAAGTATTGTCCGGTGGTGAGAAGGTTCGCTGTCTGCTGTCCAAGATGATGATCTCCGGCGCGAACTGCCTGATCCTGGATGAGCCTACCAACCATCTGGATATGGAGTCCATCACTGCGCTGAACAACGGACTCATCAAATTCCCCGGCGTAGCGCTGTTCTCCTGCCACGATCATCAGTTTGTGGAGACAACCGCCAACCGCATCATGGAAATCCTGCCGGACGGCAGTCTGATCGACAAGATCACCACCTACGACGAATATCTGGCAAGCGATGAGATGGCAAGGAAACGTACTGTTTACACTGCTGACAAAGAAGAGGATGACAACTGATACCGCATCCTGTTTCACCAAGCTTTGACAACAAATAATTTATTTATGATTTCATTTCAAAAGGAATACTTTCATGATTGATCTGCATGTACACTCAAACAAATCGGACGGCACCTGTTCTCCGGCCGAACTTGTACAGTACGGTTCGGAAAAAGGACTCACCGCCATGGCATTGACCGATCATGACACGACAGAAGGGCTGGCAGAAGCAATCAATGCTGCTGCCGGCCTTTCTCTCACTGTCATACCGGGAATCGAATTTTCCACTGTTTATGATAATAGAGACGTCCACGTACTGGGGCTGTTTATCGACTATGACTCCCCTGTCTTTCAGGAGGCACTGCAAGGTTTCGTAAATTCCCGCATTCTCAGGAATGAGAAAATGTGCCTCAGACTGCAGGAAAAAGGGATCGATATCACCTATGAAAAGCTGCTGGCAGCATACCCGGGCGCTGTAATCACACGTGCGCATTATGCCAGATATATGCTGGAACACGGGGTTATCAAAAGTATGCCGGAGGCCTTTGAGCGCTACATCGGGGACCACGCCCCCTGTTATGTGCCCCGGGAGAAGATCACACCCCACCAGGCAGTCGAACTGATCCGAAAGGTAAAAGGAATTCCGGTGTTGGCCCATCCTCCGCTCTACCGCATGAGCGATGAGAGGCTGGAACAGCTCGTGATCTCCTTAAAAGAAGCCGGGCTTGCCGGGATTGAAACGATCTATTCCACTTACACGCGGGGAGAAGAAAACCATATGCGTACCCTCGCCGGAAAGTACGATCTGCTGATCACGGGCGGCTCCGACTTCCACGGAAGCAACAAACCCGATATTGATCTCGGCACCGGAAAAGGAAACCTGTCTGTTCCGGACGAACTTCTGACACCTCTCTATGACTGGCTGAAAGCACAATACGGAGTCTGATATGGAACAAAAAATTTTCTTTACCGATTTAGACGGCACTTTATTAAATGACGATAAAAAAATAACACCCGCTACGATGGAATGTCTGAACCGGATCACCGATCAGGGACACATTCTCGTGCTGATCTCCGGGCGTCCGCCATTGAGCGTCATCGAGATGAAAGAAACGCTTCATATCCCCGATCAGAATCTGTATTATGTGGCATTCAACGGCGGACTGACAATCGAGGCAAAAACAGGCAAAATCATCGATGAACACAGACTTACGATGGAGCAGGTCAGATATCTGGTGAGTACCTGTCAAAACTGCGGCGTTCATATCCACTCCTACAATAAAGATCACATCATCGCGAAAGCCCAGACACCGGAGTTGACCTTTTATCAGCGCAACATCCATCTTCCGGCGCTCTTTACCGATGATATCCCCGGTGCTCTGGAGGAACCTCCCTGCAAATGTCTGATCATCAGTCTGGAGGGACAGTCCGTTCTGAAAGGAATCCGCGATGAGCTCCTTCCCATGTGTCAGAATCAGGTACAGCTTGTCTTTTCCAACGAATGGCTGCTCGAAGCTTTCCCTGTCACATCCGGCAAAGGCGCTGCCATGGCTGCGTTGGCCAGGTATCTGAATATCCCGCTCTCGCGCACGATGGCCGCGGGCGATCAGGACAACGATATCTCCATGCTGCAAACTGCGGGAATCGGCATTGCCATGTGCAACGGTTCCGACGGAGCAAAAAAAGCGGCCGACAAAGTTACTGTCTGCGACAATAATCATGACGGCCTCGTACCCTTTCTCGAGGAGTTCTTTTTGACATAATCATCAAAAAGGGATGTGAATCACAATGATACACATCCCTTCTTTTTATCCTTCCACGATCAGAAACCGTCCGTCTCCGATCTCAAACACCTCGGAAGCCTCCAGGATCTCATCCCTGTCCGTCTCCTCCATGTCCACGCCTTCCTCCTCGAAGTAATCATAAACCTCCTCGGCGGAATTCACGACCACAGCCATGCACTCTTCCAGAAACGCCTCCGCTTCCTCAATGGTCTCGGCTACCGGTTCCGGAAAAAGCTGTAACTGATGGTCCAGGAAGCATTGTAACACTTTTTCATCATACTCATGCATTCTGATCACCTCCATTTATCTGTCCAGATACTGTAACAATTCCATTGGCGTCTCAATGATCGCATCCGCATCATTGTCCTCCAGTTCCTTCCTGTCGCGGAAGCCCCAGAGTACCCCCACCGTAAAGGCGCCCGCGTTCTTGCCTGTCTGCATATCCGTGTTCGTATCCCCCACATACAGAAACTGCTCCGCCGGAATTCCCAGTTTCTCCGCAATATAGAGCACGCCGTCAGGACTCGGCTTCTTCTCGATCTGCGGGATCTGTCCCTGCACGATCGTAAACATATCATCCCCGAACAGATCATGAATCACCTTCAGTGTATTGGGATGCGGCTTGTTGGAGAGCACTGCGATCGGGATCTGTCTCTTCTTGAGTTCCTGCAGCAGTTCCACGATCCCCGGATACGGCTTCACCTTATACATACAGTCCACTGCAAACAGCCTGTCATACTCCGCTTTCACCTGCTCATACAGATCGCTCCTGTCAGTCTCCTGATTCTCCACACATCTGTGGATCAGCGTTGCCGCACCGTCCCCGACAAAATATTTGTATCGGTCCGTCACAAAGGAGGACAGCCCGTACTTCTCCAGTGCACGGTTTGCACAGTAAGCAATTGATATAATGGAATCGGACAATGTGCCGTCCAGATCAAAAATAACGCCTCTCATAAAGTCCCTCTCCTGTTTATTAAATATAAATTTTATTTTTTATCTTTTGATATAACGCACTGATCGGAAGACCGAGCACATTGTTGTAATCTCCTTCTATGCGCTCGACATACATTCCGAAACCGCCCTGGATGCCGTAAGCTCCGGCCTTATCCATCGACTCGCCGAGTGCCACATAACTTTGGATCTCCTTATCATTCATCGGAAAAACCCTGACCTGCGTACAGCAGGAAAAAGTATCATATGCTATTTTATTTTCTCCGTCCGCACACCGCTCTGTCTCTGCCACAGTCACACCGGTATACACCTGATGTGTCCCGCCCTGCAGCATCCCGATCATCTGACAGGCTTCCTCCTCCGATTGCGGTTTCCCCATGATCTGACCGTCACACACCACAATCGTATCTGCTCCGATGACCATTGCCTCCTCAGACAGGATCTGTTCTGCTACATCCTGTGCCTTCTGCCGCGACAGCCCTTCTACAATCTGTGCAGGCGTTTCACCGATCTGTTTTTCCTCTTTCTTACTCGGCAGGATCTGAAAGGTAAGGCCCATCTGTTCCAACAGTTCTTTCCTTCTGGGAGATCCCGATGCCAGTATCACTTGTCTCTGTCTCATACGATATGTGTCTCCGGTATAAATACTCTCTTATGATAATCGTCCTTCTTCTCTTTTGCCGTCTGGATTGCCTCAAGGCAAAATGCCTCCTGGGAATCATACGCTTTCTTTCCGCGCTTATCCACCTTTTCATACACATTGTCTTTTGTGAGAATATTGGCTTTCACGTTATCCTTCAGCTGGCAGTTTAATATGTGCATGATCCTTGCTTTTAATTCTTCTTTCTCCACCGGGAACAGGATTTCCACACGGCGTTCCAGATTTCTCGGCATCCAGTCCGCACTTCCCATATAGATTTCGGGCAGTCCGGCATTTTCAAAATAAAAGATCCGGCTGTGCTCCAGGAAGTTCCCCACGATCGAACGGACACGGATATTCTCGCTGACGCCCGGTATCCCGACTCTTAAGCAGCAGATCCCGCGAACGATCAGATCGATCTTTACCCCTGCCGTGCTGGCGCGGTACAGCGCTGCGATGATATCCTGATCGCAGAGAGCATTCATCTTTGCGATAATGCGTGCTTTCTTTCCGTTCTGGGCATTCTCCGTCTCTCTTCCGATCAGATACAGGAATTTATCCTTGAGCCAGAGCGGCGCGATGGAGAGTTTGTTCCAGCTCAAAGGCTCCGAGTAACCGGACAGCATGTTAAACACTGCCGTGGCATCCTCACCGATCGCCTCACTGCAGGTAAGCAGTCCCATATCCGTATACAGCTTGGCGGTAGCATCGTTATAATTGCCGGTACCCAGATGAACATATCTGGCAATCCCGTCCTCCTCTCTGCGCACCACCAGCGTGATCTTGCTGTGGGTCTTTAAGCCTACGAGCCCGTAGATTACATGGCAACCCGCTTTCTCCAGCATCTTCGCCCATACGATATTGTTTTCCTCATCAAATCGTGCTTTCAACTCCACCAGCACGGAAACCTGCTTGCCGTTCTCTGCTGCCTGTGCAAGCGCCGCAATGATCGGTGAATTGCCGCTGACCCGGTACAGTGTCTGTTTGATCGCCAGTACCTGCGGATCTCTCGCCGCCTGCCGGATGAAATCCACTACAGGGGTAAAGGTCTCATACGGATGGAACAGCAGGATATCCCCTTTTCTGATCTTGTCAAAAATGCTGCCCTCTCCCTCCATTGCCGGTACAGGCTGCGGAGCAAAGGGTTTCTTCTTCAGATGATCAAATCCCTCCATCCCATACATCTTCATGAGAAAAGTAAGATCAAGCGGTCCCGGGATCCGGTAGATATCCTCCTCCCCGATGTTCAGTTCCTTCTCAATGATCTCAAGAAGCCTGCTGTCGATCCCCGCCTCTGCTTCCAGACGGATCGCCTGCCCCCACTGACGCTTCTTTAACTGTCTCTCGATCTCCTTCAACAGATCCTCCGCCTCGTCCTCCTCAATGCTCAGATCCGCATTTCTCATGATACGGAACGGATGGGCACACACAATATCATAATTCAGAAACAGCTTCTCAATATTTTTCTCAATGACCTCCTCTAAAAGGATCACTTTTCTTGTCTTCCCCGCCTCGGCAGGGATCTCCACGATACGGGGCAGAACGCTCGGCACCTGAACCGTAGCAAATTCCAGTTCCTTCTTCTCCCCTTTCTTCTTCACAAGCGCTCCGATATTCAGCGACTTATTGCGGATCAGGGGGAATGGTCTGGAAGAGTCCACCGCCATGGGCGTGAGTACCGGATAGACATTATCCATGAAAAACCGGTCCACATACCGGCTCTCCTCCTCCGTCAGATCCTCATGCGCCTGAATCACATGCAGTCCGTTCTTTTCCAACATGGGCAGCAGTGACCTGGTATATGTAGAATACTGCAGACTGACGAGTTCATGCGTCACCCGCCCGAGTTCTTTCAGCTGTTCCTGCGGCGTCAGCCCGGCAATATCCGGCTTGTCATAATTGACTGCCACCATATCCTTTAAGGACGCCACACGCACCATAAAAAATTCATCCAGATTCGATGCTGTGATACTTAAGAATTTCAGTCGCTCAAACAGCGGGATATTCTTATCCCGCGCCTCATTCAACACTCTTGTATTAAACAGAACCCAGCTGAGTTCCCTGTTCGTATAATATCTCGGATTTCTGTAATCCTTATTTTTGTCACTCTCTGACATTTTTCTGACACTCCTTACTTTCACATGATGCGCTTTTGTTTTATAACAGGTGTTATGCTGAATATTTCTTCAAAAAAAGCTGCTCTGGGGGTAAACAGTCCCTTCTCCAGCGTGATATCGTATGGCGTGTTGACCGTGAGGATCAGCTCATCCCCCCTGTGTACTGCCACAATATCCTTGAATTTCTCCTTATGGCTTCTGTCCAGTCCCGTGGCAACCCGCAGGATCGCAGTGAGCTTTGCGATGCACAGATACGTCTGCCTGTCAATCACAGCTCCTTTGTTCATCTCCTGATAATAGTCAAAATCCAGATAATTGTATTTCACGACATTGGCAACGATCTCCCGCTCTGTGTGGGACAATCCGATGATCTCTGTCGCCATGACAATCTCGTACGAAGCCATCCCCACCCCATTCAGCGTGATGTATTTGCCGCAGTCATGAAGCAGTGCTGCAAGGCGGAGCAGCAGACGTTCTCTTTTTCCCAGTCCATGCACCTTTTTCATACTGTCAAAAATCGTCGTTGCAATTTTTTCAAGCGTCTCGCCGCGCTTTTTGCTCCCCATATAGCGCTTGCTGATGTTCTGGGTACAGTCTATGATATCTTTCTCAAAATCGTGGTCGGACGAATAAAGTCTGTTCTGCTCCGCATACTCATAGGCGATACCGTCGCAGAGCGTAACTCCCGGTATCCAGAGATGTCCTGCTTCCGTCAGTTTCAGGATATGCTGCACCAGCATCGTCGAAATGTATAATAAGAATATGCTTTCCTCCGCAATATGATACTCTCTTGCCATCTCTGACGGAGATTTTGACCGGATCCCTTTCCGGAATCCTTCAAAGTCCACTGCCTCGATATAACTTTCTTTCGCATCTCCCTTTCCCGTTCCGAGCGCATTGGAAATATATTCATCCACGACAATAATATTCTCGATCTTTTTTCCCTTCAGATATAACTTTTCCAGAACTTCCATCTGGCCTGCCACCAGTTCCTCCAGGATCTCATCATAATGAGTCGGTTTTAACTGCAGCGAAACCAGTTTTTCCCGAAGGCGCAGAATTCCGAGCTTCAGATTCTGCGTAGTGACCAGACTGCCCTTATCAAACAAAGACACCTGGATACTGCCGCCGCCGATATCGACAATCGCCGTCCCTCTGACGATCATCTCATCGAAAAAAGCGCCCTTGGAGGCAATGGATTTGTAATCTAAGAAGCGCTGCTCCGAGTTACTGATCACATCGACATGAATCCCCGTGCGCAGTTTGATCTGCTCCAGTATGATCATCCTGTTTTTCATCTCGCGGATGGCACTGGTTCCGTAGGCTTTGCAGGCTGTGACCTGATACCCTTTCATGATCTCCTGAAATTCCGTCAGGACACGGCACAGTTCATCCACCTTCTCATTGCTCAGTTTCCCGGTATTATACGTCTCTGTTCCCAGCTCAATCCGGTGCCTGATATGATCAATCTCCCGGATCTTTTTGCGCTGAGACACTTCAAATATTTTCATGGAAAGTTCATAGGATCCGACATCAATCGCCGCAAAGGTTTTCACACCCACTGTCAACACCTCACTCTTTTCCCAGCAGATAATCGATAAACTGCTGTGCACACCTGCCCGACAGTCCTCCGTGCTGCAGCTCCCATTTGTTCGCTTCCAGCAGAAGCTCTTCCTCCGGCATGGTAATATGATTTCTCTCTGCCAGTACCCTCACTATATTCTGGAATTCCTTTTTGTCCGGTGAACCGAAAAAGATCGTCACGCCGAACCGCGAGACGAGAGACAGCTTTTCCTGCACGGTATCTCCGGAATGCAGGTCATCCCGCCTGTCCTCCTTGTCACTGAAGCGTTCCCGCACCAGATGACGCCTGTTGGAGGTGGCATAGATCAATACATTGGCCGGCTTTTTCTCCAGTCCTCCCTCGATCACGGCCTTGAGATACTTATATTCGATCTCAAAATCCTCAAAGCTGAGATCATCCATATAGATAATGAACTTATAGTTCCGGCTCTTGATCTGGGCGATCACATCATTGAGATCCTGAAACTGATGCTTGTAAATCTCTATGATGCGAAGTCCTCTGTTATAATAGGCATTCGCAATCGCTTTGATGCTGGAGGATTTGCCCGTGCCCGCATCCCCGAAAAGCAGACAGTTGTTGGCCTTTCTGCCATTCACAAACGCCTCCGTATTCTCGATCAGCTTCCGCTTGGGGATCTCATATCCCACCAGATCATCGAGCTGCACATGAGCAATATTCAGAATGGGAACAATCTTCGCTCCCTGCTCCGTATGCTCCACGCGGAATGCTTTATGTAAACCAAATCTGCCGACTCCATACTCCTTGTAAAACGCAGTCATCGTATCCTTCATCTCGGAAGGCGTATTGTCCCTTGCGAATTTGGATGCCAGTTCGCAGATCCGGTCGCGGATTCTCGTGTTATAAACCTTGCTGCCCCTCGAACCGCACTGATAGTCGAGGATCAGTTCAAAGCCTTTCACTCCCAGTGTCTCTACCATTTCAGTGAAATCATAATCATAAAATTCCTTCAGGATCTCAAAATCATGAAGAACCGCCTCGTTGATCGTCCCCTGGATCTCACCCACGATCTCGCATGCGGTGCTGTAACTGTTCTCGTTGTTGACAAGCAGATTCGACAGATAGCAATGCCACAGATTCCCGTAGAATCCATGATTTCCCGCCATCTCCAGCAGACGATGCATACAGCTGTACAAAAGCGCCGCATTCTTTTCGTGCTCCTCCGTCTGCTTATAATGCGACATCAGCCATGCCATGTCATGCAGAATCTCTCCCTGCTCAAATTCCCCGTATATGATAAGCTCCTGCTCTCTCATGCCTGTATCCTCTGTGCGTAACCACTCCGACCTGTTCTGAACAGTTACTGTCTTTCTAATTTAGTAATTCCCCAGTATTTTCATATTCCGCGCCTCATCGCGCAGTCCGCGCAGTGCATTTTTGACTGCACTGTCTGCAAGATTTCCGTCAAAATCGATAAAGAAACGATACTCCCAATTTCGATCTTCGATCGGGCGGCTCTCAATCTTGGTCATATTCAGATTGTTATAGATAAAATGGGACAGCATATGATACAGCGATCCGCTCCTGTGAGGGATCTCAAAGCAGATGCTGACCTTGGACGCATCCTTTCTGAAAATCTTCTGGTTCGTCACGATGATAAAACGGGTGGAATTATTTTCCTCCTGATTGATCCCCTTGCGCAGAATCTCCAGACCGTAGGTCTCTCCCGCATAAGCGCTGGCGATCGCCGCCTGTGTCCGATCGCCTTCCTGTGCCACCTTTCTCGCGGCAAACGCATTGTTCGGCATGCTGATCTGACTCCAGTCGCGCTCCGAGAGGAATCTCGCGCTCTGCATCAGTGACTGCGGATGGGAGTATACCGCCCGGATCTCCTCCTCCTTTGTCCCCGGAACCGCCAGCAGACAATGCTCGATGCGGATGATCTGCTCCCCGACAATATAATTCTCAAACTCCACCAGCAGATCATAGATCTCACTGACGATCCCCGCCGTGGAATTCTCAATCGGCAGCACGGCAAAATCGGCGCTGCCCTCCTCGATCGCCGTCATGGCATCGCGGAATGTGTCCACATGAAAACTCTTGACCTGATCCCCGAAAAACTTCTTCATGGCAGCCTGAGAATAAGAACCTTCCGCCCCCTGATACACCACTCTGGCATTCTGAAGATCCAGACTCTCCACTCCGATAAACGGCAGCTTCCCAATAGCGCCATGCTCCGAGAGCCTCTGATACTGCAGTTTGCGGCTCATCGACATGATCTGCTCGAACAGTTCCTCAATCCCGTGACTGTTAAAATCATTGTGTGTGAGAGACTTCACTGTCCTCAGTTTCTCTTCCTCACGCACCTTATCAAACACTTTTTTCCCTGTTCTGATCTTATATTCAGCCACCTCGCCGCAGATTTCCATTCTCTTTTCATACAGTTCGACAAACTGTCTGTCAATCTCGTCGAGCTGACTCCTGAGTTCCTTTAAATCCATCCTTTTTCCTCTCTCTTTTCCATTGATTCCTATTGAAAATATCTTATAACAATTCCAGATACCATGCAAGTGTAAGCAGGTAAATAGTGTGTAAACCACCCTGTGCTACCGTGCAAGCGGATCGCCGTCATTTCCCGCTTTCCACAATACCAAAAATACGATATAATATACGCGACAGCAATAAGCAGTGCGTACTGCGATCACCTTGTGAAAGAAGGCATTTCCATGACACAAAAAATCAAGAACATCCTTATCATTATCCTGCTGTTTCTGGGCATCACTTTGATTTTTCTGCTGACTCTCCTCTCAAGGCGTGTCGCAAGAGTTTCCGAGGATGCTATAGGCAATACCGCAGGGAATCTGTTAAACGGCGGTCTGTTCTGTGAGGATGAGGGAATCGTATATTTTGCAAATGCCTATGACAATCATACGCTCTATTCCATGAATCCGGATGAAAGTGAAATCAAAAAAATATCAAACGTGCCCGTCAGTTCGATCAATGCCGCAGGGAAATATCTGTTTTATTATCAGAATGCCTCCGCATCCACCACGGATTTCACGTCCTTTTTCCGTATCGACGGCGTCTACCGTGCAACAAAAGACGGCAGGAAATCAACATGCCTGAAACGTGTTCCCTCGCCGTGCCTCTCCCTGTACGGCAATACCGTCTTTTACCAGAATTATAATACAAAAAAGGGAACTTCCCTCTGCCGAATCGATATAGACAGGCAAAACGGCAAAGAAATTCTGCCTGCGCATGACAGTTCAAACCCGTCCTGCATCTATCAGGGCAGTATCTATTTTGGCGGAACGAAAAAGGATCATTACCTGTACCGCCTGGACACGGAGTCCGACACCGTTTCCACCGTCTGGGACGGCAATCTCTACAGCCCGATCATTCAGGATGACTGGGTCTACTATATGGATATCTCCGGGAATTACAGACTGTGTCGCTATCATCTGTACGATCAGAATGTACAGATCCTGACGGAAGACCGTCTCGACTTCTTCAACGTGACGGGAGAATGGATCTATTATCAGAAAAGCGATCAAAATGAACCCGCCCTGAAACGAATCACGATAGACGGGCAAAAGGAAGAAATCGTGGCAGAGGGTGTTTATCAACACATCAATGCCACCTCAAGATATGTTTATTTCAATGCCTATGACCAGCCCACACCTGTGTACCACACACCGGTAAACGGGCCGGTAATGGTAGGCACCTTCAACGCAGTTCCTCTTTCATAACAAGAAGGCTTTTCCCATATATGGGATGGATCCACTCCGGTGCAATCTGTGATGCGGGTTCCAGAACAAATCTGCGGTTCTGCATATCAGCATGCGGGATCGTCAGACTGTCTGTGCGGATCACCTGATCCTCATAAAGAATAATATCCAGATCAAGCGTCCTCGGCCCCCA
>CAMGRE010000010.1 GCA_946061355.1 uncultured bacterium
AAAGGAGGAGATGTCATGAACGTATTGGCGGTTGGTTCTCATTTTAACAACATCGAAATCGGTTGCGGCGGCACACTTGCAAAGCATGTGCAGCGGGGCGATAAGGTGCTCCTCTATGTGGCGGCTACCACGGGAATCCTCAATTCTGAGCGCAAGGAAGTGGGGAAGGATCAGGCGGCATTCGACGATGCCAGAGAGGCGGCAGATATTATCGGCGGCAAGTTGATCCTTGGTGGTTTTGAGACGTTGCATCTGGAATTCAATGACAACCTGAATTCAAAATTGGTACATTTGATTGAGAAAGAAAAAATTGATCTGATCTACACCCATTTTCCGGGAGATCCGCAGCATGATCACCGGGCGCTGGCAAGGGCGACGATCAATGCCGGCAGACATGTACCCAGGATACTGACATATCATTGTACCTGGTACCAGTCGGAGATGCCTTTTACGCCTAATTTCTACGTTGACATTACGGATACCTGGGCGCAGAAGGAAGAGGCGATGCAGGCATATGAGACCGGGAATGGAATTGTCAGTCCGGAGAAGATTGAATACTTTAGAAATGATGCCGAGAATAAAGGGCGTCAGAACGGCGTGAAGATGGCGGAGGGCTTCCAGATCATCAAATGGTTGGCGCCATGAGAAATCGCTGGTTTGACAACGATCATGAAATAAATCATAAGAGAGGGGCGGAGCAGGTGATCCTGCTCGGCGCCCTTTTGTTGTTTTTTGGAATTTTGTGGTATGTGAGTCCGACAGGGATTTATCCGGATTCCGGATCCTATATCTCGATGCAGCCGGGAAGGGAGCCGCTCTATCCGACATTTCTGGCGATTTTCAGGAGAATATTCGGGGAAAATGACAGGATTACCTGGCTGGCAGGCTCCGGTCAGCACCTGACAGAGGAATTTCTTCCGGAGTTTCTTGCGAACAAACCTTTACGGACGGCAGCTTTTGTCCAGAACGTGCTTGCAGCATTTTCGTGCTGGTTTCTCACGAATACAGTCTGGCGGGTTTTTCACCCCGGAAAATTTCTGAAGTTTTTGACGGCGTGCTGTACGCTGATCCCGTACCTGTTGACACCGATTGCGTCCTCGTCCGGAATGGTCCTTACCAATGCCATTCTGACGGAGGGACTTGCATTCTCACTGAACGGCTTTTTTACCGGCTGCATGATTCTTGCCCTTTTGGAAAAGGATAAAAAGATCCGCCATTACGGGATGGCCTTTCTCACATCGTTTCTTCTGGCAGTTACGAGAAATCAGATGCTGGTGATCTTTGCGGTCTGGTGTGTGGCGGTATTGTTTGAGATCTGCAGATACAGACAATGGAGAGCAGCGCTCCTGCTGGCAGCTGCGGTTGTCCTGTTCCTTTTCGGACGCAGGATGGTGACGGAGCTTTATAATCATGCGGCGGACAAGAGTTATGTCGGAGCCGACACCGGCAGCTATAATCTGTTGACAACGGTATTGTATCTGTCCGATCCTGCTGATGTGGAAGCAATCAGGGAGTTTAAGTACCGGGAGCTTTTCCTTACACTGCATGAGCAGATGGATGGCGGAGAGATGACGAGCACGTTTGCGCCCACAGGAGTTTTGAACAAAGCTTACCATTATGAGGAATACTATGATGTGATCGGATTTCAGGTGCAGCAGCCCATCCTGTTTGAGTATGTGCGTGAGCAGGGCGCTTCCAAGGAACAGGAGCTGACGGCTGTTGTGAAGATTGCTTCCGATCTGTGCAGAGAGCTTTTGCCGGTGCTTTTCAGTAATTACGCTTATAATTATTTTGCCACGGTGTGCAGCGGGCTCACCAGATCGATCTCGGCGAGCGGGATGATTATGGGGATCTATTCGCTGTTTGCATATTTTATTGCTGTGATACTTATGGTATATTTATATTATCAAAACAGACAGAGCAAAGCTGCGCTGCTGATGCTGTTTTCGCTTCTGATGATCTGTGCCAACGTTTTCGGCACGGCGGTCATGATCATGTGTCTGTCGCGGTATATGATCTATCACACATCATTATTCTACATCGCAGGACTTATGGAACTGATGGAACTGTGGCAGTTGAAAAAGGATAAAATAACAAAGAAATCAACGGAAAGGGAATAAAGAAATATGGGCTTTCGGAATCTGAAATTTGACGGGGACGCGGTCTTCCTGGTGACAGGAGGCGCCGGCTTCATCGGATCCAATCTGTGTGAGGCGATCACAGATATGGGATACCGGGTGAGGTGTCTTGACAATCTGTCGACCGGGAAACAGGAGAATGTGGATTTCCTGTCAGACAGGGAGAATTATACGTTTATCAGGGGAGATATCCGGGATCTCGATACGTGTATGGAGGCATGTAAGGGCGTGGATTTCGTGCTCAATCAGGCGGCGTGGGGAAGCGTGCCGCGCAGCATCGAGATGCCGCTTCTGTATGAGGAGATCAATATCCGTGGAACTTTAAATATGATGGAGGCCGCAAGGCAGCAGGGCGTTAAGAAATTCGTCTACGCTTCCAGTTCCTCCGTGTACGGGGATCATCCTGTACTTCCCAAGGTTGAGGGACAGGAGGGCAATCTCCTCTCACCCTATGCGCTGACAAAGCGTGTGGATGAGGAGTACGGAAAGCTTTATAAGAAACTGTACGGACTGGATACGTACGGCATGCGCTATTTCAACGTGTTTGGCAGACGGCAGGATCCGGACGGCGCTTACGCGGCGGTCATTCCGAAATTCATTCGACAGCTCCTGCACGGAGAGGTTCCGACGATCAACGGTGACGGAAAACAGTCCAGGGATTTCACCTATATCGACAATGTGATCGAAGCGAATCTGAAAGCGTGTCTGGCGTCCTCAGAGGCAGCAGGACAGGCGTTCAACATCGCTTATGGCGGCAGAGAGTATCTGATTGACATCTATTATGATCTGTGCAAAGCATTGAATAAGCAGGTGGAGCCGAATTTCGGCTCGGACAGAGCCGGCGATATCAAGCATTCCAACGCCGATATCTCCAAGGCAAGGAAACTGCTCGGCTATGATCCCGACTATGATTTCGCTAAGGGGATCGCGCTTGCGATCGACTGGTATCGGGAAAATCTGGCACAGTAAAGGAATAGTACAATATGACAAGAATGCTTCATATCGTTGGGTCGATGTCACCCAGCGGCATCGGAAATTATATCATGAATGTGTACCGCAATATTGACAGGAGCAAGGTACAGTTTGATTTCATCGTGCATGAGCACAGGGAAGTCAGTTTTGATGAGGAAATCAAATCACTCGGGGGCAAACTTTTCTATGTGACGAGGAAAGCAGTGAGCCCGATGAAGAATTTTGTGGAGATCCGGAACGTGGTGAAGGACGGAAAGTACAGGATCGTATTCCGTCATACGGACACATCCACGGTGGCGCTTGATCTGCTGGCGGCAAAGCTGGGTGGTGCAAAGGTTCGTATCGCACACTCGCATTCCACCAGCACACCGAATGTTCAGATGCACCATACGTTCCAGCCGATGCTCAATGCCCTGTGTACGGGACGGTTTGCCTGCTCACAGAAGGCGGGCGAGTGGCTGTACGGGGACAAGCCCTTTGAGGTGATCTGGAATGCCATCAATCTCGATGAGTTCTGCTATCAGGAGAAGTACCGGCAGCGGATGCGCACGAAAGAAGATCTGGAAGGAAAGCTGGTTATCGGACATGTGGGAAATCTTCTTCCGGTCAAGAATCACCTGTTTATGCTTGATATCATGGCGGCGCTCGTGAAAAAAGAACCGGAGTCGGTGCTGCTCTTTGTCGGTGACGGGGAGATGCGTCCGGCGATTGAGAAGAAAATACAGGAATCGGGGCTTCAGGAGCACGTCCGGCTGCTCGGTGTGCGAACGGATACTGCGAAACTCCTGCAGGCGATGGATCTCTTCCTGTTCCCGTCAAAATATGAGGGACTGCCGATTGCGATGGTGGAGGCGCAGTGCAGCGGACTGCCCTGTCTGGTCTCCGATGTGATCACACATGATGTGGATGTGACGCCTCTTGTGGAGCGGCTCTCTCTTGAATCGTCGCCTGAACAGTGGGCGGACCGGATCCTGGAGTTGTCCCGTCAGGAGCGCAAGGCACCCGGGAAAGAAGCATTTACGGAAAAGGGCTTTGACATTAGACAGATGGTAAAGCGATATGAGGAATTGGCATGAGTGAATTGTTGAACCGTATAAAAAGAGCGATGAGCTGTGAATACTGGAAGATCGGGTACCGGAAACTCAGAGAGGGGAAGAGCCTCTTACAGGATGAAGTGATCGAAGGATTCACCATACTGCCCGGAAGACATTTTGTGACGCAGGCAGATCCTTTTTTGTATAAACATCAGGGCAAAAACTATCTCTTTTTTGAGAAGCAGAACCTGACTGACATGAAGGGGACATTGTGGTGCTTTGATCTCGATGATCCCGGGCAGAAGCCGGTAAAGGTGCTAGAGGAGTCCTGCCATCTGTCTTATCCGCAGATCTTCCAATACGGAAAATATACCTATATGGTGCCTGAGACGAAACATGCGGAGGAGATCCGGGTCTACCGGTGCGAGAGATTTCCGGATCAGTGGGAGATTGAGAACACGCTCTTAAATATTCCGGCAGTGGACACAACAATTTTAAAGACAGAGGATAACGGATGTCTCGCCTTTACGTACGTGGACGGCAGGCTGCAGATCTATCGCTGTGAACTGGATCCCGGGCATTTTGCGCCGCGTAAGATAGAGCTCATCTATCAGGGGGAGGAATCCAAAACGACCAGGCCGGCCGGAAATCTCCTGTATGAGGATGGGAAGCTTCTCCGTCCTGCGCAGGATTGCAGCGAGTATTACGGACAGGGACTGATCTTCTATGAGGTTTCGGATCCTCATTCGGATCATTATGAGGAACGGGAATATAAGACGTTTACATCGTTGCAGATGCGTTTGATCGGCTGTAATCCCAAAGGCATTCATACATACAACAGGAATGAGGAGTATGAGGTGATCGATATCCTCCATGAGGAAACCGGGCTCCGCGTCCTTTTCAAAAAACTCATATGGAAGTTATCGAAAAAGGAAGATGTATGAAAACCATTGTATTTTATATTGCGACATTGACCAGAGGCGGTGCAGAGCGCGTTATGGTTAATCTGGCAAACTATTTTGTGAAACAGGATTACCGGGTGCTGATCCTGACACTGGTGCCCGATGAGGGATTGTACGAGATTGACTCGAAAGTGGAGCATCGGGTGCTGACCATGCCGGAGGACGGAGGCAGGATCTCCAATGCGCTCGGGCGTATCACGCAGGTGCGCAGAGTGCTGAAGGAAGTGCAGGCGGATGCGCTCGTCTCTTTTATCGGCAAGACAAATCTCAGGGCGATCCTCGCAGGGCTGTTGACAAAGACAAAGGTGTTTGTGTCGGTGCGGAGTGCACCGGGACGTGAATATGGTTTCGGTCTTCAGAGGCTGCTTGCGAGGACACTTTTCTGTTTTGCGGACGGATGCATCTTCCAGACGGAACAGGCGCGGGATTTCTTCCCGAAGGCTGTGAGGAAGAAGAGCCGGATCTTTTATAATGCTCTTTCCGACGGGTGCGTGGATAAGCGGTATACCGGTGCGCGAAAGCCGGAGATCGTCACGGCGGGCCGTATGGACCCTGTCAAGAATCATGCACTTTTGTTGGATGCCTTTTCCCTGATGGTGAAGAAGCATCCGGAACTCACCCTGACGATCTACGGGGACGGAGACTGCATGGCAGCGGTGAGAGATCAGGCAGAAAGATTGAAGTTGACAGATAAGATAAATTTAAAGGGGGACTGTCTTGATGTGCCGGAGCAGATGAAGGATGCCGGCGTGTTTGTGCTTTCCTCTGATTTTGAGGGGATGCCGAATGCGGTGGCGGAGGCAATGGCGCTTGGGATCCCGGTGGTATCCACGGATTGTCCCAGCGGAGGCGCGAGAGCGCTGGTGCATGACGGTGAGACGGGACTCCTTGTTCCCGTCAGGGATCCGGAGCGGATGGCGGCGGCGGTGCTGCGGATCCTGGATGATGAGGCGCTTGCGCGAAAGCTGTCGGACAATGGCTATGCGTTCAGCCTGACACTTCATCCGGACAGGATCCACAGACAGTGGCAGAATTATATCGAAGAGGTATGCGGATTCGGAGTATGAAGAAAATTGCTTTTTTAATCAACAGTCTGGGCAAGGGCGGCGCCGAGCATGTGGCGGTCAATCTGGCGGAGCATTTTTGCGCGCAGGGATATGAGGTTTTGTTTGTAACTTCCCGCATCCTGCCGGAGGAATATGAACTTTCTTTTGCGAATAAGCGCAGGATTCTGGAAGATGAGATTGCACATGCGCCGTTTGGCAGGATCGGCAGGATCCCGGCGCGGATCACCGGTCTTAAGAAGATCTGGAGGGAAGAGAAGCCGGATGTGATTCTGTCGTTTATCGGCAAGTTAAACCTGTATGTGATGGTTTCTGTAGGCGGATCGGAAATACCGGTCTTTTTGTCAGTCAGGAGTGATCCTGCCAGAGAATACCCCGGAGTGTTTCTAAAATGGCTTGCGGGAAAGCTGTTTGCGAGAGCCAGAGGCGTCTTTTTCCAGACGGACATGGCGATGCAATTTTTTGATGACAGTGTGAGAGGCCATTCGGAAGTCCTGCCGAACCTTCTGGATGAATCATTCCTTAAGCCCCGGTACGAGGGGGAAAGGGATCATGAGATCGTCATGGTGGGACGGCTGGATGCCAATAAGAACCATGCCATGGTATTTCGGGCATTTGCAGCTCTACATCAGGATTTTCCGGAGTACCGCCTGGTAATTTACGGTACCGGATATGCGGATGGCAGTGATACAAAACCGGCTCTTTTGAAACTGGCAGAAGAATTGGGCATTCGCAGCAGTGTCATTTTTAAGGGGATGCAGACCGAAATCCGAAATAAGATAGAACGGGCAAGGATTTTTGTGCTGGCCTCCGGCTATGAGGGGATGCCGAATGCACTTTTGGAGGCGATGGCGAGCGGACTGTGCGTGATTTCCACAGACTGTCCGTGCGGCGGACCTGCGACGGTCATCAGGGATCACGAGAACGGCATTCTGATTCCTGTCGGAGACGAGCGGGCGTTGGAAAAGGCGCTCCGGGAGGTGATGGCTGATCCGTCGCTCGCGGAACGGCTCGGCATGGCGGCGTCCGGGATTGCGGACACCCTCTGTCCGGGGAAAGTATGCGCCAAATGGCAGCACGCGATTGAAAGCAGATTGTAAATGGCGGCAGATGATTGCAAACGAGTACAATGATCTGCGGAAAGAAGGATATCTATGTTGGTGGTCAACCGAAGGAAAAAACATGGTGTGGATTTCAGGGAAGTGTGGTATGCCGAGGAGAAATGCGGACTCGACGGTATCATCCTCTACCGAGGAGCAAAGAAGCCGATCGGAAAGGAACTGCGCAAGGTGCGCACGCTGATCACGGATCTGACGCTCACCGAGGAAGAACTGATATCAAAATGCCAGAAAGACTGCCGTTATCAGATCCGCCGGGCTGACCGGGAGGGAATCAGCGCAGAATTTAAGATGGGAAAAGAAATCTCGCAGGAGGATATGGATACCTTTTGCCGGTTTTTCATTGATTTCTGGAAGTCCAAGGGGATGGAAGCGGAAAGGTACGAGAAATACATGGAAGAGATCGAGACGTATGTGCGGGAAGGGGTATTTGCCCTGACCACGGCAAAGCGTGGCGAGGAGGTGCTCGTATACCACACCTATATCGTGGGAGATACCTTTGTCCGCTCCTATCAGTCTGCATCGTGTTTCCGGGATGGCGACAGGCAGTTCCAGCGTGTGGTCGGCATCGCCAACCGGTATCTGCACAAGGCGGATATGATGTATTTCAAGGAAATGGGCAAGACTACTTATGACTGGGGCGGTGCGGGTCTCAGGGAGGAAGTGAAGAACATCACGGAATTCAAGGAATCCTTTGGCGGTGAGGAACTGTATTATTACGACTGCGAGGATGTGGTGGGTCTGAAGGCGGAAGCAGTAAAGGGACTCATCAATCTGGTGGGGATGCTGACGGACGACTGAGCGACGTGGTTTTTGGAGAGATGAAACTGATCAAATCATGAGGTGGCTGTATGAAATGGATGACAAATACGTGTACCTTTCGGCTGGATGATATCACACCGGATATGGACTGGGATAAGTTCTATCGTGTGAAAGCCATTCTTGATAAGTATAAAGTGAAGCCTCTGCTGGGTGTGGTGCCGGATAATCGGGATCCGGGACTTGCGCAGGAAGTTGCGAGAGAGGATTTCTGGGAGTGTATTCAGAGCTGCGAGCGCGAGGGCTATGCCATTGCCCAACATGGGTATCAGCACGTGTATGAGACAAAGGATTCCGGTCTGCTCGGACTGAAATCCGCCAGCGAATTTGCCGGACTCTCCTATGAGAGTCAGTTCCGGAAACTGAAGGCCGGAAAGGAAATTTTGCAAAATAAGGGATTCAATGTTACTATATTTATGGCGCCCGGCCACACCTATGATAAAAACACCCTGAAAGCGCTGAAAAAGCTCGGGTTTACGTGTGTGACCGACGGATATACGGATATGCCTTACAGAGAACGGGGACTGCTCTTTGTGCCCTGCCGCACCGCACGTATCTCCTTACCGAAATCTTTTGATACGATCTGCATTCACTGCAATGACTTCCGGGAAAGCGATTACCGGGAGCTGGAGCAGTTTCTGGATGTGTATGCTTCGCAGGTGGTGCCTTTTTCCGAGGTGGCGGCCCAGCTCTGGTATCCCCGGAAGAATCCCGGGATGCGCTTTGTCGAGAAGAGGAATCTATTCCTGTATAAGCGGAAGCAGAAGATTGCCTGTAATCCGGTGATCCAGGAGTACCTTGTGAACACTTATGATGAGGACAGTAAGCGCAAGCGGAAGAAACGTCTGCTCGGGCTGCCCGGATTATTTCTTCGTCTTGGCACGAAGCGGCAGAGTGGAGAAAGACAGAAATAAGAAAGCGCTTTCACCGGCGTTTTCCAATATTTTACAGATAGGACATTACTATGGATATCATCAGAAAATTAAGAGCAGTACTCAATAAGAAGCAGAAGAGACGGGTTGTGCTTCTGCTTTTTATGATCAGTATCGGAGCGGTGTTGGAGACGCTGGGCGTGTCCATGATCCTGCCGCTTGTGACGGCAGTGGTGGAACCCGATGTCTTCACGGAGAACAAATATGTGGTTCTTGTGAGCAATATGCTTGGACTTGAGAATATCGAACAGTTTGTGCTTGTCATGATCGCCGCGCTCATCCTGATCTTTATTCTGAAGAACGCATACCTGCTGCTCATGTATTATGCACAGTATACTTTTATTGCGAACAGTCAGTTTAATATTTCAAGAGAATTGTTAAAGATCTATTTTAACAAGCCGTATGAGTTTTATCTGAACGCCAATACATCCGACGTGCTGAGGACGGTTTACAGCGATACGACGGGAGTGTTTTCCCTGCTGCTCGAATGTATTCAGTTCATGTCGGAGTTTGTCATCGCGCTTTGTCTGGGTGCTGTGCTGCTGGTCATTGACTTCCGGATGACGGTGGCGATCTGTGCACTGCTGTTCGGCGTGACGGCTCTGATCACGGTCTGGTTCAAACCGAAGATGGGGCAGATCGGTCAGGAGGCAAGGATACGCCAGAGTCGTATGTACAACAGCATCATCCAGTCCATCATGAGCATCAAGGATGTGAAGATCTTCGCCAAGGAAGAATCCTTCCTGGAAGAGTATGAGAATAACGGACGTAAGTTTTATAACCTGTCCCGCAGCCAGAAAGTGCTTGGCTCCGTGCCGAGGCTGGTGATCGAGACAGTCTGCATCGGCGGTGTCCTCGCATACATGGGGGCGATGATCATGACGGGCAGGAGTGTGACCAGCATGCTTCCGCAGCTTTCCGCGTTTGCACTTGCCGCCATGAGACTTATGCCGAGTGCGAACCGCATGAGCACTTATCTTGCCAACATTGCTTATTACAAGCCCACGCTTGATTATGTATATGAAAATGTGGAGATGCCGCAGAATGTGAAGCAGGTGGAGACACCCAAGACGATCGGCAGGCAGACCGGAGAGAAGCTTCCGATCGAAGAGAGTATACAGGTCAGGGATCTGACCTACCGGTATCCCAATTCCGATAAGCTGATCTTTGATCATGCACAGATGGAGGTTCCGGTGGGCAAATCCGTTGGCATCGTAGGCAAATCGGGTGCGGGTAAGACCACGCTCGTCGACATTATCCTGGGACTTTTAGATGCCGAGACAGGCGAGATCCTGTGCGATGGCAGGGATGTGTTGTCCAATTATGCCGGATGGCTTCACAATATCGGGTATATCCCGCAGTCCATCAATCTGATGGATGACACGATCCGCGCCAATGTGGCATTCGGTATTCCGAGGGAGAAGATCGATGAGAAGCGTGTCTGGGAAGTGATTGATGAAGCGCAGCTGAGAAGCTTCGTGGAGGGACTCCCGGAAGGACTTGACACGGAGATCGGGGAACGCGGAATCCGCATGTCCGGCGGTCAGAGACAGCGTCTCGGCATTGCAAGGGCATTGTATCACAACCCGGAGCTTTTGATCCTCGATGAAGCGACATCGGCGCTCGACAATGAGACGGAGGCGGCGATCATGGAGGCGATCGACCATTTCCACGGCAGGAAGACGATGCTGATCATTGCCCACAGGCTCAAGACGATTGAGAACTGTGATATGATCTATGCGGTACAGGAGGGAAAGATCGTCCGCGAGCGGTAAGAGCAGACAGCCGGGCAGAAGGATAGAACGATGGAGATCAATTTGTTTTTTCAGGGTTATGATTCCGTGAACGGATATCAGGAATCCATTTTAAGACAGATCAGGGAAGAGATTCCCTTTCACAGATGCGTGCTCACAAGCCGCGACAATGACGGCAATGATCATTATGACACTTCCGTTTATGAGGTGGTGGATTATGATATGTGCGCCAATGCCGCTTATGAGCATCATATGGACATGAACAGCTTAAAGCCGCTCTCCAGGGAACTGCTTCATGACATGGAGCCGTACGAGCCGACAGCGGTAAAGATGCTGTGTCGCATCACGGATTTTGATATGTTTACGTATGATGAGGCGAAGCGGTTCTATCTGCATCATCTCCGCTTCTGGAATGATGTGTTTGAGCGCAATCACATCAATTTTGTTTTTCTGACGGGGATTCCGCATCATACGCATGATTATATCATCTATGCGCTCACACAGATCCGGAAGATTCCCATGTGTATCATTGCACCGACACATCTGCCGCACAGATGCTTCGTGGGGAATGACCTGTATAAGTTGTATGAGCGGCTGGATCAAGCTTACGAAAGCAGGAAAGACAATGCGGATCCGGTTGTGCTGCCGGATGATGTGGAGCAGTATTACCGGGCGCTGCTGCGTGAGAATAAGTTGGAGAAGATGAAGGTCATGCTGGGGTCCGGGAGCCGGAAGGAGCATGCGCGCAAGGAAAAACGACAGATCATGGGATATGTGATGAGCGACAAGGTCATCAGGCGTCAGCTGTCGCGGATCAAGCACGGCATTGCAGGGAGTCTGCGTGAACATTCCCTGAAGCCGTGGCGGGAATGTGTCGACCGGATCGCGCGGGACCGGTATTATATCAGCCGCGTTCATCACAAATTAAAGCACTGTGATACACTGAAAGATTATGAGCGGATGGCTGTCATGCCGGATATGGAGCATGACCGGTATGTGCTGTTCCTTACCCATCTGACGCCGGAGGCCACGACACTGCCGCAGGCCGGTGTCTTTGTGGAGCAGGAGCTCTGTGTGCAGCTGCTCGCGCCGATCCTGAAGGAATACGGCATCAAGCTGTATGTGAAGGAGCACTTTGTGCAGCCCTACCGCATGAAGACATTTTATGAGGATCTGAAAAATACCGACAATGTCGTGCTGGTCAGCAGCGACGCGGAGTCGGTGGATCTGCTGGAACACTGTGTGGCGGCGGCGACCCCGGCGGGGACGGTGTCCATCGAGGCTCCCGCAAACGGCAAGCCGGTGTTTGTGTTCGGCCACGGAGGTTTTGAGCACGGACCGGGAATCTATCAGGTGGGAAATGAAGCGCAGTGCCGGGCTGCAGTGGAAGATATTCTTGAGAGAGAGAAAGAGGGAAAAACGATTACCGCGCAGGAGGTAAGAAATTACTTTCAGGCATTTGTGGATACTTCTATCTGTATCTACTCTCCGATCGAAGGAGCTGATCCGCAGAAAGTGGAACAGAGCCGTCAGGAGATTGTGAAGCTTGCGGTGGAGGAGATTAGGAAAGCATTTTAAAGAATGAGGGAAATCAGGATGAAGAAAGTGTTGGTGACAGGTGCGGACGGCTTTATCGGAAGCCATCTCACGGAGCATTTGCTGGAAAAAGGATATGAGGTAAAGGCATTTACTTATTACAATTCCTTTAATACATGGGGATGGTTGGATACCTTCCCGAAGGAGAAGCTTGACCAGATCGAGATCTTCCAGGGAGACATCCGGGATCCGAACGGTGTGCGGGAAGCGATGAAGGGAGTGGACGGGGTGTTCCATCTCGCCGCGCTCATAGCGATTCCGTTCAGCTATCACTCGCCGGACTCCTATGTGGATACGAATATCAAGGGAACGCTGAATGTGCTGCAGGCGGCGCGAGACCTCTCTCTGGAGCGCGTGCTGATCACATCGACCTCCGAGGTGTACGGCACAGCGCAGTATGTGCCGATCGATGAGAAGCATCCCTATCAGGGACAGTCGCCTTACTCGGCGACCAAGATCGGAGCGGACAGGCTGGCGGAGAGCTTTTATCGCAGCTTCGAGCTGCCCGTGACGATCGTGAGACCGTTCAACACCTACGGACCCAGACAGTCCGCCAGAGCGGTGATCCCCACGATCATATCGCAGCTCCTGGCAGGAAAGGAAGAGATCCGTCTCGGATCGCTGACACCGACCAGAGACTTTAACTATGTGAAAGATACGGCCAACGGCTTCTATGAGATCGCGAGATCCGACCGGACGATCGGGGAGGAGATCAATATTGCAACACAGCAGGAGATCAGCATCGGTGATCTGGCAAACGAACTGATCCGCCAGATCAATCCGAACGCGAAGATCGTCTGTGAGACACAGCGCACCCGGCCGGAGAAGAGCGAGGTCAACAGGCTGCTTGGCTCTAATGAGAAGATCAAACGGCTGACGGACTGGACGCCACAGTATACCTTTGAGCAGGGACTGGCGGAGACCATTGAGTGGATCAGACATAACATGAACGCTTATAAGACAGATATTTATAATGTATGATGCAGGAGCCGCAGAGTGTGCAGAATTTCTGCGGCCTCCGTATTGGAGAAACTATGAACGATAAGACACGCAGGCTTTGTATCACAACCGAATATTCCATCCTGGATGCGATCAAGGTGCTCGATGAGACACATGAGCGCATCATTCTCATTGTGGAGGAGGACAGGCTCCTTGGCGTGCTGACGGACAGCGATGTGAGGAAATCGATTCTGAGAGGACAGGATATGGCGGCGAAGGTTTTGGAGATCATGACCACCAATCCGATCTGCGTGACGCCGGGAACGGCGGATAGTGCGATGGAGATCATGGAGCAGCACGGCATCGACGCGGTGCCTGTGATCGATGGGAACCGCAGGGTAGTGGATCTGATCTTCCGCTATGAGACACCATCCGGCAGGAAGAAATCCGGTGCCGGACTGAATGCGCCTGTCGTCATCATGGCAGGAGGCAAGGGGACCAGACTGTTTCCCTATACGCAGGTGCTCCCCAAGCCGCTCATACCGATCGGGAATACGACGATCTTAGAGCAGGTCATCGATTCCTTTGCGGAGGAGGGCTGCAGGGACTTCTATCTCTCCATCAATTATAAGAAGAACCTGATCAAGGCATATTTTCAGGATATGGAACCATCCTATCAGGTGACCTATCTGGAGGAGGAACGCTTCCTCGGGACGGCGGGCAGCCTGTATCTGGCGAAAGATAAGATCAGGGAGTCGTTCTTTGTGAGCAACTGCGATATCCTGCTCGACATCAATTATGCGGATGTGATGAAATTCCATAAGGAGAAGGGAAATGTGATCACGATGATCACGTCGCTCAAAAATTATACGATCCCTTATGGCGTGGTGAATATAGACGGCAGCGGACAGGTGGAGAGCCTGTCGGAGAAGCCGGAGATGAATTTCCTTGTAAATACCGGGGTCTATGTGCTTGAACCCGAGGTGCTTGACATGATCCCGAGAGAACGGTTCATGCATATCACGGAGCTGATTCAGATATGCATGGATCAGGGCAAAAAGGTCGGTGTCTATCCCGTGACGGAGAAAGCATGGGAGGATATGGGAGAACTTGCCGGCATGGAGGAAATGCTCAGAAACAGAGTGACGGAGTGAGAAAGGCGGGATAGTTATGTATCAGATACCATTGTTTGATCTGAATTATGATGAACGGGAACAGAAAGCGGTGGCGGAGACGATCGCTTCCAAATGGATTTCCAGCGGCCCGAAATGTATGGAACTGGAGGAAATCTTTCAGAAGGAACTCGACACGCCATATGCGTATGCGGTGACCAACTGTACAGCGGCGCTGCACCTGGCTCTCTTCAGTCTGGGGATCGGTGCGGGCGATGAGGTGATCGTACCGTCGCTTACTTTTGTGGCTACCGTGAATGCGGTGCGGTATGTTGGCGCGGAGCCGGTGTTCTGCGACATTGAGAGCCTTTCCGGACTGACGATATCCCCCGACAGGATCGAGGAACTGATCACACCGAAGACGAAAGCGATCATGGTGATGCATTTTGGAGGTTTTGCATGCGATATGGACCGGATCATGGCGATTGCCGCAAAGCATCATCTGTATGTCGTGGAGGATGCCTGTCATGGTCCATTGTCCGAATATCACGGCAGGAAACTGGGAACGATCGGCGATGTCGGATGCTTCAGCTTCTTCTCCAATAAGAATATTTCCACCGGAGAGGGCGGCATGGTCGTGACAAAACATGAGAAAGTGGGAGAGCGGATCAAACTGGCGCGTTCCCATGGTATGACGACAATGTCATATGAGCGTGCAAAGGGACACAGTACTTCCTACGATGTGGTGATGCCGGGCTATAACTACCGGCTGGACGATATCCGGGCAACGCTCGGTATCGTCCAGATGCAGAAGCTGCGTGCGGATCTGGAGACCAGACAGCAGATCCGGGCGCTTTATGAGAAACTGCTCGGAGCATGTGAGCAGGTCATCGTTCCGTTTGCGGGGTATACGGAGTTTGCATCGAATTATATTATGCCTGTTATTTTAAAGGATTCCGATCCGGCAAGGCGTGATGAGGTGAGAACAAAGCTTCAGGAAAAAGGGATCCAGACGAGTGTGCATTATCCTGCGGTACACCGCTTCTCCATCTATCGTGATGCAAAGAAAGGGGATCTGCCGCTGACGGAATATGCATCCGACTGTGGACTGACGCTTCCCATGTATGCGAAGCTCACTGAGGAGGAGGTCACATATATCTGTGATTCGTTAAAAGAGATTCTGAAGGGATGAAACATATGAGAGTCACGATTCTGGTGGATGATAAGGGGAGCTGGTTTACGCCGTATGCCTTGAAACTGAAGGAGAGATTGTCGGAGAACGGGATCGATGCGGAACTGGTTCATGACCAGCAGGTGGCAGCGGGCGGAGATATCAGTTTCCTCTTAAGCTGTACAAAGATCGTCAAAAAGGATTTTCTGAACCGGTATGGACATAATATTGTGGTACATGCCAGCGATCTCCCGGAGGGGAAAGGCTTTACGCCGCTCAAATGGCAGATCCTGGAAGGCAGGGATGAGATTGTGCTGACGATGTTTGAGGCGGTTGAGGCGGTCGATGCCGGACCGTATTATCAGAAAGAAACGCTCCGTTTTGACGGGACGGAACTGCTTGATGAGATGCAAGCCGCTATGGCGGAGAAGATTATCGCGATGTGTGTGTCCTATGCACTCGCGCCCGGGGATTTTCCCGCGAGGGAACAGGAAGGGACGGAAAGCTTTTACCGACGTCCGAACCAGGAGGATGACAGGCTGGATATCGACAGGACGATTCGGGAACAGTTTAATCATTTCCGCGTTGCGGACAATGAGAGATTCCCGCTGTGGTTTTCCTATATGGGTAAGAAATATTACATCAAGATATATCGGGAGGAGGAACCGGAATGAATGTACTGGCAGTAGGTGCACATTTTGATGATGTGGAGCTCGGCTGTTCCGGAACACTGGCAAAACATGTGCAGAGCGGAGATCAGGTCACGATCTATGTGGCGACGGATTCCCAGTATTCCAATGGAGAGGGACAACTGATCAGGAGCGGGGAGACTGCGAGGGCAGAGGGCAAAAAAGCGGCTTCGATCATCGGGGCAGAGCTTGTTTGTGGCAAGTGCAATTCGCTGTTCTTAGAGTTTGTCGAACAGACAAATGTAGAGCTGATCAGGCTGATCGAGGATAAAAAGATCGACATGATCTATACGCACTGGGTTGATGATATCCAGCATGATCATATCAATCTTGCCAAAGCGGCGATCCATGCGGGAAGACATGTTCCGAGGATCCTGATGTACCGGAGCAACTGGTATGTATCGGCCGGGAACTTTAGAGAAAACTATTTCGTTGATATTTCGAACACCTGGGAGATCAAGGAAAAAGCGATCCTTGCCCATCAGTCGGAGTTCGGAAGAGTTGGAAGCAAATGGGTGGATTATTTTAAGAGAGACGCACTGAACAAGGGGCTGATCGCCGGAGTGGAATACGCGGAGGCCTTTGAACTTGTGAAGTGGCTGGCATAGGAGATAGTATGATCGGAGTGATAATTCAGGCGAGGCTCGGTTCTACGAGGCTCCCGGGCAAGGTACTGATGCCCATAGGACACAAGACACTGCTGGAGCACATTATGTACCGGCTCTCATTTCTAAAAGCGGAGGCGCGGGTGGTCATAGCAACCTCAACGAAAGAAAAAGATGATCCACTGGCACAGTTCTGTGCGGAGAAAGGGTATGAATGCTTCCGGGGAAGCGAGGAGAATGTGCTGGAGCGCTATTATCTCTGTGCTGAGAAATACGGATTTACGGATATCGTGCGCCTGACTGCAGACAACCCCTTTGTCGACGTGGAGGAGATCGATCATCTGATCCGTTTTTACAGGGAGGAGCAGGCAGATTATGCTAAATCATTTGAGGCGCTTCCCTACGGTGTCGGAGCGGAGGTCTTTTCCTTCGGGGCGCTTGAGAGAGATTACAGGGAATCTTCCCTACCGCACCATTTCGAGCATGTGAACGAATATATCCTCGAGAATCCGCAGATCTTTAAAACGGTGGATCTGCAGGTGGCGGAGGAGAAACACAAACCGACGGTGCGGCTCACGGTGGATACGAAAGAGGACTATGAAAGAGCATGCTATATCGTGGAACACTGTAAAGAGGAATATGTAACGACACAGGAGGCAATCCGGTTATGTTCGCAGTTTGCATAGAAGCATCCCACTTAAGAGGGATGGGACACCTGTTCCGGGCGTTGAATCTGACGGCTTATTTTCGGCAAAAAAATGAGCCGTTTGTTATATTTATCAATCGTGATCCTGCTTCCGTGCAGATTCTGGAGCAAGAAGGACTCCCGTATGAGATCGTTGATTTCTCGGATGAGAGCAGCAACTGGGAAGCCGGTCTGATACACAGATACCGGATCAGTGTCTGGCTGAACGACAAATTTGAGAGCAGCAGGGCGCTCTGTACGCATGTAAAACAGGAGAATATCGTGCTTGCCGTCATTGATGACAGAGGTGCGGGAGCAGAACTTGCCGATCTGCATTTTGCAGGGATGATGTTCGGGAAACGAAAGGATGAGATTCCCGGAAAACATGTGTACATGGGTCTGGATTATAATATATTGAACCCGGAAATCGCAAAATATGTGAGAAAGCGTCAAAAGCTTGGGAAGATCATCGTCACGTTGGGCGGCAGTGACACCTACGGGGTTACAGTCGAGGCGGTAAAGCTTTTAAAGAGGCACGGGTATCGTGCGGATGTGCTTACAGGTGCGAATTTCAGACATGAGAAAGAGCTTTCGGAAGTCATTGATGAAAAGGATCATGTATTTCACACAGTACCTTCCCTTATGGAAACATTCCATGAATACGATCTGGCGGTGACGGGAGGCGGTGTGACGGCGCTGGAGGCCAATGCAGCAGGTCTGCCATGTGTGATCATTGCCAATGAGCTTCACGAGATTGCCACGGGGAAATATCTGGAACAGACAGGCGGCGCTGTGTTTGCCGGATACTATAAAGAGATCGAGGAGAGCTGCTTTGACCTGTCGAAGCTTTCCGTCAGTCATATGAGTGAATGTGCCCTGCAGCATGTGAATCTGCGGGGCAGTCAAAACATTTACCGCATCTGTAAGGAATGGGAGACTCTGTAGATGCGCACAGGCGTATCTTAAACTCAGGCGCACCTGCCCGAAATTGGACAGGATCACATGAAAACCGTTCTTTTTTCTTTTTCTTTATGTAGTAAAATTACGAAAAAAGTGGTAGAATTTCACTGTTATTACTTTTAGAGAGGCGGTTATACGGATATGTGGAAGGAAACGGACAGATGTTATATCGTAGCGGAGATCGGTGGGAATTTTACCGATCTTGAGACGGCGAAGCTGTTGATCGACCAGGCGGCGGAATGCAAAGTGGATGCCGTGAAGCTGCAGACCTACAGGGCTGAGACGATCACAAGCAAAGAAGCTATGTTTGACATGGAGAATATAGAGAACATTTCCCAGCAGGAGTATTTCAAAAAATTTGAGATCAGTGAGGAGATGCACAAGGAAATCTTTGATTATGCAAAGCAGAAGGGACTTGACATCTTCTCAACACCGTCACATATAACGGATGTGGAAATGCTTGAGAAGTTTGATCCGGATGTTTATAAAATAGGCGCAGATGACCTGACCAATCTGCCGTTCCTCAAAGAGGTCGCGGGATTCCATAAGCCGGTCATGCTCTCGACGGGCATGAGTACCATGGAGGAGATCAGGATGGCGGTCGATGCCATTCTCTCGGAAGGCAACAAGGATATCATTATCATGCATGTTGTCAGTCTGTATCCCACGGCGCCGGAATATGTGAATCTCAATGCGATCCGGACACTGCAGAGAGAATTCCCGATGTTCACGATCGGCTATTCCGACCATACGCTGGGTGTGGACTCCTGTATCTTTGCTGCCGTTCTCGGAGCAAAAGTGATCGAAAAGCATTTTACCTATGACAAGAAAGCGGATGGACCGGACCATATCCTGTCGGCTACGAAGGATGAGATGAAACATCTGGTGGATCAGGTGCGACTCTTTGAAACAATGCGGGGAAGCGGGATCAAGGCACCTGCCGGGGATGAGATCAAGAACAGGATCAACAACAGGAAAAGTATCGTTGTTTCGAAAAATATAAAAAAAGGCGAATGTCTGACAACCGATAATACGGATATCAAGAGACCGGGAACGGGAATCGCGCCGAAATATCTGGAGACTGTACTGGGAAAATGCGCCAAACGTGATCTGGAGGCAGACACACTGCTCAAGTGGTCTGATATTTAGGGAAGAGGATACGTAACATGAACGAAAATGATAAATTAGTGGTGATCCATCAGCCGGATTTTATTCCTTATCTCGGTTTCTTTGACCGTCTGGATAAGGCTGATATCTATGTGGTATTTGATAATGTGCAGTACGTGCGCAGCAGCAGGGGGTGGACCAGCAGGGACAAGATCAAGACAGCGAACGGAGAGAAATGGATCACCGTCAGCACGCAGAAGGCTCCGCGTGACACGGCGATCAATCAGATCCTGTTGTCCGGGGATGACAGCTGGAGACAGGATCATATCAATCTTCTGACGCAGAATTACCGGAAAGCTCCGTATTTTGATGAGATCATGCCGTATATCAGGGAACTGTATCAATTCCCATGTGAACGTATGATGGACTTTAATCTAAAGTCCATTGAAATGCTGATCAGACTGTTTGATATTCAGATTGAGATTGTCATAGCGAGCGATCTCCATCCGGAGGGAAAAAGCAACGAGCTGATCATCGATGTGATGAAACGGCTTGGATGTCGCCGGTATCTGTCCGGTGTGGGAGCGAGGGATTACTATATCCCGGAGCTGTATGAAAAGGCCGGCATTGAAGTGGTCTGGCAGGATTTTAAGCACCCGGTTTATCCCCAGCAGTTCGGAGAGTTCATCCCGTATCTGAGCAGCATTGATCTGCTGTTCAACTGCGGCATAGAACAGTCCCGGAAGATCCTGCGCGGAGAGGCGTAGGCGCGCATAGATAGTAACAGGAAGGAAAGCGAAATATGTTTTGGAGTGATCCGATCACCTATATCGGAAATCAGATAAAAAAGATCAGACCATCCGTGAGATGGACCTTTGCAATGACGATCCTTGTGGGAATCCTCGTTCATTTCTACAGCATGAGTCATAAGTTCTTTAATTACTTTGAGATGGGGAATATTTTCTCCAAGATGCCATTCCTTCAGGAGGATACCGTGGCGCTGGGACGATGGTTTATGCCCATCGCGACGAATCTGTTCACCAGTTTCAGCATGCCGGTGTGGAATACCTTAATCTGCCTGTTTTATATGGCGGTGGCTTCCGCGCTGGTCGTGGATCTGCTGCAGATCAGATCCAGAGTGTACGGCGTTCTCTTTGGGCTTTGCTTTGTCACATTTCCGGGATTTACATGCGTGCTGTCCTACGGCGTCAACTGTGATGAGATCACGATTGCACTGCTGCTTGCCATACTTGCCGCATATTTATTCTTTAAAGTGAGATACGGCATCATCTGGGGAAGCGTTTTGCTGTGCCTGTCACTTGCATGTTATCAGCCTTATATGTCTCTGACGATCGGCGTGATCTATATGATGCTCTTTATGAAGGCTTACCGCGAGAAACTGGAGTGGAAGCCGTTTCTGATTCTGATCGGCCGGTCGGTGCTCATGCTGGCAGCAGGATTTCTCCTGTACTATGCGCTGCTACAGGCGATGGTTGCGGGGCTTGGCATCACACTCAGCGATTATCATGGCGTTGACAGCATGACGTCTTTTACGCCGAAGGGAATTGCCAAGGGACTGGTGTATTCTTACGGATATTTTCTGGCGTATTTTTTCTCAACGGAATATCTCTATACGATCAGCAGGATTGTGGTCAACATGATCGGCGGAATTGCTTTTTTTGCGCTCCTGATCAGAAGAACGGGTGAGCAGAAGGCAGAGGGCAGAAGCGTATCTGCCCTGTGGATGTGGGCGCTTCTGTGTTTCCTGCCGCTCGGCTGTAATGCAGCCCCATTCCTGATGGCAGACCGCGTGGGAAGCGGCGTGGACCGTTACATGATCTTTTCGTTAATGTTTCTGTGGGCGCTGCTGCTTGCCATACTGGATGATTTGCGGACATTCTGCGCAGAGTCCGGGTGGAATCTGGCGCAGTGGGCCGGGGGCTTTGCCGTAGTGACGGCGATCCTGACGGGAATCATCATCGATAATCAGGCGTATCACCGTATGGAGGCCATGACGGAGACAACGGGATCTCTGCTCAACAGGATCGCGGCGAGGATGGAGGAGCAGCCGGAGTGGAATAAGGATATCCCTGTGTATTTCGTGAACTGCAGAGCACTGGTGAACTTAAATTATGATGTGGACATACCGGAATACGATGCGATCAAAAATATGCCGGGCACATTCCTCAGGTCCTCATATGGAGAGGAAGCCATTGCCAGTTATATGGAGGTTTATCTTCATTTCCCGATCAAAGAGGCGACGGAGGAAGAGCGGCAGAGGGTGGAGGACAATCCGCTCTTTGACAGGATGGAATCCTATCCGTCCGAAAGTTCGATACAGGTGATCGACGGTGTGATGGTGGTGAAGATCAGTGACGGTGAGGAGATCATCGAATGACGGCAGGGTTTTGATCCTGCAATTATTTCAACAAAACATAAGGAGTTTTCATGAACAGTTATTCCATGAAGGAGTTGTCCGTCGGGCAGACAGTCACAAGAGAATATACGATCACAGAATCGGAGGTCAGGGCTTTTGCGGACGCATCGGGCGATCACAATCCCCTGCATCTGGATGAGGAATATGCGCAGGGGACGAGGTTTGGGCGCAGGATCGCTCACGGTATGCTGCTCGGCAGCTATATCTCCGCACTGATCGGTATGGAGCTTCCCGGAGAAGGGACGATCTACATGAAACAGGAACTGAATTTCTTAAGACCGGTGTATTACGGAGACGTCATACGGGTGGAAATCAGGGTCGCGGAACTGATACAGGAAAAAAAGCGTGCAGTACTGTCTACAAACTGTTATAATCAAGAGAATGAACAGGTGATAGCCGGAACGGCTATGGTGAAACCGCGGGAGGATTAGATATGCCGGTGTTATCATATATGGATAATATTTTTAAACTGAGTTACTGCTTTGTCAACAGGGATTACAGCAGTATCTGCGACGAGATTCGGAGTATGAAGGAGACGCTCAATTATCGCTACGAAGAGGGCGGCGATGTGTGGGGCTACCGGATCTTTCAGAATAAGCCCGTGTCGAAGCTGTACGGCTTCGATGCTTATGTGGTGCGCTTTTATTTCACAAAGGTGGATACCCTTCATAACGATCATCAGGAGCACATCATGGATCGGCTTTTTGTCGCGCTCAAGAAAGAGATGGACAATATGAAGGGCTACTACAATGTGCGTGTGCCTGCCCATGTCGTGGATGTGGTCAAGGGCTTAAATAAGCATATGAGCGGCGGCATCTTCTGCGGCGGCACTGTGGAGCAGGTAGTCAGCGGCAAGAAGGTGGAGATGGTGCCCAAGGAGGGCGTGACCTCTTTCTTTGCGGACAGAGAGTATCTGAAGGAGCACCGCGACAAGCTGATGGAGATGACATATACCTCATTTGAGTCCTATCAGGGACAGTACCATATCTCACCCGTGACCGATGACAAGGCGGGAATCATCTACGAGAAATGGATCGAGAGCTATTTTGAGAACTTTGAGAACAATACGATCATGGTGGCAGAGTATTACGGCGAGCCGATCGGCTTCTGCACCATCGGGGAGGACGAGCATATGGTCGAGGGACAGCTCTCGGCGATCTCCGGTGACCACCGCAAGCTGGGCGGATACCGGACGCTGATCTCCTCACTGATCAATTATGCTTATGACAATGGGAAGGGCTTCACCGCCAGCACGCAGTTTGACAACTATATCGTGCAGGGAACATGGAATTCCATGGGAATGAAGCCGTATTTCTCGTTCTATAATTTCCATTTTGATAACAGATAAGGGGAGAAAGAAACTGCTTATGAGAGAGGAAAGAGTGGATCCGGAGCAGAGACAGTCCAGAAAGAGAAAATGCCTTGCTGTTCTTGTGGGAATCCTTGCTATTGTAGTCGGTGTGGGTGTGCTGACAGAATGTATCAGGGTATGCACCAAAAAGGATTCTGCCAGATATATGAGTGATCTGATCCACCGGGATCTGAAACCGGATATTTTGTTTGTAGGCAGCAGTCAGGTTACGGCAGGTATTTTGCCGATGGAACTCTGGCAGAAATACGGATACACGTCATACGTGCTTCATGCAAATAATAACGGGATTGCCAGAAGCAGGGCGATGCTTCTCCTGGCGCTGCAGTACAGTGATCCCAAGGTGGTCGTCCTGAGTACAGACCAATACTGGGAAGAATCCGCCATGGAAAAGCAGGTTGCATCCTACCATGAATATGCAGATGCGTTCCCACTCACAAAGGCCAAAATAGACAGTACGTTTGGGTGGGTGGAGGATCCCATGCAGAGGGCTGAGATCCTGTTTCCGTTTCTGATCTATCACAATCGCTGGCAGGAAGTGAGCCGGGAAGATTTTGACACATCAGGATCTGTCCTGAAAGGAGGAACGCTTGGGTATGGCGTTGAGCCGATAGAATTTCAGGATGCTCCGGACACGGATGAAGCGGTGATGCCGGAAAACGGAGAGAAGAATCTGGCAGAGATTGAAGCATTTATCCGGGAATGTCAGAGCAGAGATATTGAAGTCATGCTTCTGACTTTGCCGATGGGACTCAGCACAAAAAGACAGAGCTACTTATATGAGCTGAATGGGCTGGCTGACCAATACGGGATTCCGTATCTGAATCTGGTGGAGGATCACAG